>DAOVXM010000280.1 GCA_030636125.1 Chloroflexota bacterium
ACTGGCACACGCCCTTCGCCTAAACAAATATGGAGCGTAAGACATCCGAAGAACAGGAGTGGAAAGGGCGTACGCCCTTTCCACTCCTGTTCTTCGGATGTCTTACGCTCCATATTTGTTTAGGCGAAGGGCGTGTGCCAGTGCCAGCGGCATGATATCAAGAGCGGATATATTGCCCAGGCTGCCTGAAGCGCAGCTGCGTTCACCAAATTCGTTCTGGGTATCCGGACGCACGCTGGCCGGAGCCCACAACAGAAATGGTACCGGGTGCCAGGAGTGGGAACGCAGTTTGGCTGGGGTGGAGTGGTCCCCAGTGATGATCAAAACATCTGGTTTTAGATCCAATAATGCTGGCAAGGCAGCATCTACTGATTCGATTACCTTAACTTTTCCAGGGAAATCACCATCCTCGCCTTTACTATCGGTCTTCTTGATGTGTACAAAGAAGAAATCATAGTCTTTCCAACTCCGCGCCAGGGCAGCGAATTCGTCTTGAGGCGAATCTCCAGGAAACTCGATCACGTCCATACCCACCAAGCGGGAGACACCCCGGTACATGGGATAGACAGCTATGCAAGCGGCTTTCAGTCCATAAGCATCCTGGTAGGATGTAAGCCCGGGGTGGGTCGCGAAACCACGTAATGTCAGGCCGTTCGCTATCGGTTGGTCGGCGAGCACCTGGCGCGCCTGCGCAATCCATTGGTTGTAAAGCGAGGCGGTGCGCTCAGCCTTGGGAGTGGTGGCTTTCGCAGGAAGTGGTGGTACACCGGTTTGCTGAGGATCGGTGTCCTCAATTTCAGGAACTAAAACGTCGCCGCGCATCACTACTGCAAAGCGGTACTCCTTGACATGGCGTACTTCGGTTTCAACCCCGGGGATTTGGATGGATTTCAGGCTCTCAACGATCGGTATAGCTTCTTCGGTGGGAATCCGCCCAGCGCGGCGGTCGGCGATATTACCATCGCTGTCCAGCGTGCAAAAGTTGCCACGCGCAGCCACATCCCCTTTACGTACATCTATACCAACGCCGGCTGATTCAAGCGCTCCGCGGCCGATATCATGAACTAGAGGGTCATAACCGAATAAGGCCAGGTGGGCTGGGCCGGAGCCGGGGGTTACGCCGGGGCGTATCGGGATGGTTTGCCCGAGCACTCCTTCTGTTGCCAGGCGGTCCATATTCGGAATTTGCGCGGCTTCGAGCTCAGTTGGTCCACCTGGCTCAATCGGAAGCCCCCCTAATCCATCCAGAATTAACAGTACAATTTTGCTGTCGGAATCCCGAAGCAAAGGTTTGATATATTTAATAGGCATGTTTTTTCCTTATTGCTTTACCAGAATCGTCTCCCCGCCAAGTTTTTTGCAAGGGGGGAGACGGTTGTTATGATTACCGTTGGATCGTTCTTAACGGATGGCGACTTCAGTGTCCTTGTCGAAGATGTGCATATTGGCCATGTTAAAGACCACTTGCACATCATCTGCAATCCCATAACGTGAGCGTGGGTCAACCCGCGCAACATAGTCGCTGTCACCTGTCTTCAGGAAAACGAAGATCTCGTTCCCCATCAACTCAGTGATATCCACCTTGGCATCAACAGGTTGTGCAAAGATATCTGGTGGTGTAAATTCGGGGTTATGGATATCTTCTGGACGTATGCCAAAAATGACATCTTTTCCTGAGTAGGGCATATATACGCTGACGCGATCTTCCGGAACTTGCACGTGGAACGCGCCTCCGTCTACAAAGAGTTTGCCATCATCTTTGGCGATCTTGGCATTGAAAAAGTTCATCGATGGAGATCCGATGAAGCCAGCCACAAATAAGTCGACTGGAGTATCGTACAGAACCTGGGGAGTGTCAATCTGGTGCAAAACACCTCGGTTGAGTACCACAATACGTGAGGCCATGGTCATAGCTTCTACCTGGTCGTGGGTAACGTAAATAAAGGTGGTTTGCAGCTGCTGGTGGAGTTTACTGATGTTGGCGCGGGTTTCGACGCGCAGTTTGGCGTCCAGGTTCGATAACGGCTCATCCAGGAGGAAAACCTGCGGCTCGCGCACGATCGCTCGTCCCACAGCCACCCGCTGGCGTTGACCACCAGAGAGCTGGCGTGGTTTTCGGTCTAGTAAGTCCTGGATTCCGAGAATGTCAGCTGCATCCCCAACGCGCCGCTTAATCTCATCCTTAGGGGTCTTGCGCAATTTCAGTCCGAATGCCATGTTATCGTACACAGACATGTGCGGGTAAAGAGCGTAAGATTGGAACACCATTGCGATATCGCGGTCTTTGGGGGCAACATCGTTGACCACCTGATCCCCGATCAGGATTTGACCTTCCGTGATATCTTCAAGCCCTGCCAGCAATCGGAGCGCGGTGGATTTGCCGCAGCCGGAGGGACCGACCAAGACAAGGAATTCCTTGTCTGCGACTTGGATAGTAAGGTCATTTACGGCCGTAACATCTCCAAATCTTTTTACTACGTGATCGTATGTAACGCCTGACATTTGGTTTTCACTCCTTTCGTCGCATGTATTGTGACGCTATTATAGATTGATAAGGGATAAAATGCAATCGGATCCTGTGATTTATGTAACTAGAAGGGGTTGATTCCAGATCAAGTTCCTTGCCTATTCAGGTTTCTCACCTTAGAATTGAGGTATGGCTGGAAAAGATAAGGTTAGCCCTGTTCGTAAACAGTATTTGGAGATTAAGCGCCAATATCCGGATGCGATCCTCTTCTTTCGATTGGGAGATTTTTACGAGACTTTTGATCAAGATGCAGAAACCGCAGCCCGGGAACTGGATATTGTGCTAACTTCCCGTAATGTGGCTAAGGGAGTACGCGTACCCATGGCGGGTATACCACATCATGCGGCTGAAAATTATCTGGCAAGACTGGTTGAGCGGGGATATCATGTGGCGATTTGCGAGCAGATCGGTGACCAACCTGCCAAAGGTATTTTCCCTCGCCAGGTAGTGCGAGTTGTCACCCCGGGAACGGTGACCGAACCAGGGCTACTTCCCGGTGATAGCAACAATTATCTGGTCAGCCTGATTGTAGATATTGAGGCTGATAGTGGGCGCGCTGGCCTAGCATATGTAGACATTACAACCGGCGAATTTGCTGTTACCGAACTGGAGGACAGGGATATTTTTACCTCTGTAAGGGCAGAGTTGAACCGTCTTAAGCCGTCGGAATTACTATACCCGGATACACTCACGCTGGATAATGGCTTGCCGGGATATGCGACACCATGGCCAGCCTGGCGATTTGAGCCAGGTCGATGCGAGGAAGAGTTAATGCGCCATTTCGAGGTAGTTGCCCTGGATGGTTTTGGATTGAGCGAAATGCCTATGGCGGTAAGGGCGGCTGGTGCGATACTGCAATATATATCTGAAACCCAGGCAGCCGCACTCAAATTGCTCAACAGGCTTAGCACATATAGCCTGAAAGAATTTATGACGCTGGATGCGGCCACACGTCGCAACCTAGAGTTGACTGAAACTATTAGGGGAGGAACGGTAACCGGCTCATTATTAGGAGTTCTAGATCAAACAAGGACACCGATGGGTAAGCGCCTGCTTCGCCGTTGGGTGAATAGACCCTTATTGGATGTTGAGCAGATAGGAAAACGGCAGGCTGAAGTGGAAGTCTTCTTTTCTGATGGACTGCTGCGCGCTGAGGTCCGAAGTGGGTTAAAACCCTTGGCTGACCTGGAACGTATCATCAACCGTGTTGTGGGAGGTACTGCGTTGCCTCGCGACCTGGTCTCGTTACGCGGCACTTTACGGCAACTACCTGAATTACGTGCGCTCTTTCCAGAAAACGAGAATGCATTGCAGGCGATGCTGATGGATTTTGATCTGTGTTCTGAAGAATTAGAGTTGCTGGAAACAGCACTGGTGGAAGAACCTCCGGCTACGCTACAGAATATTGGTGTGTTTCGATCTGGTTTCTCGGCTGAGTTGGATGGGGTGCTGGAGCGTTCCCGTCATGCTCGCGATTGGATATCCAACCTGGAAACGGTAGAACGGAAGCGAACGGGAATTAAATCGCTCAAAGTAGGCTATAACAAGGTCTTTGGTTACTATTTAGAGATAACCAAAGCCAATGCTGATATGGCGCCAGAAGAATACATCCGAAAACAAACACTGGTAAACGCAGAACGGTATATTACGCCCGAACTAAAAGAGTATGAAACCCTGGTGCTCAACGCTGAGGAACGCATTCGAGATATTGAGGGTCGACTTTTTAGAGGTGTTTGTGCTCGTCTGACTGCGTCGGCAGAGCGTATTTTGAGTACAGCAGGGGTGCTGGCCCAATTTGATGTCTTGGCTTCCCTGGCGGAAGTGGCGGCTTTGGGTGGGTATGTAAGACCTGAGGTCGTCGCTGAAGATGTACTGGACATTCAGGATGGTCGCCATCCTGTAGTAGAGCAGACCTTAAAGGGAGAGCGCTTCGTACCTAATGATACCGAGTTTGAAGAAGGGGAACGCGTACGCTTGATCACCGGTCCAAATATGAGTGGTAAATCCACATACCTGCGCCAGGTAGCGCTGATCGCCTTAATGGCTCAAATGGGCAGCTATGTGCCTGTGCGAGCTGCACGCCTGGGTTTGGTTGACCGGATATTCACCCGAATTGGCGCGCAAGATGAGATACATGCCGGACAGTCCACTTTTATGGTTGAGATGGTGGAAAT
>DAOVXM010000305.1 GCA_030636125.1 Chloroflexota bacterium
ATTTGTGATGTATTTCATAAGGGTCTCTTTGTTGGTATAAAGATTTTAGCGCTATGGGGATATTCACATGCCCACAATCTCGCAAACGGGTCACCACCAGAGCAAATATTTAAGGGTTTATTCATCTGCGCAACCTTTCCCAACGGCTGATCCACTTCCAATTGCTGGTATCCCGGTCACCTCTCTGGATGATATGGGCAGCGCGCTGGGTTTGCTGGTGGGCAACTAAGGTTGCCATAATAGCGGCAATATCAGGATAGGTGACTTTCCCCTCCTCGGCTGCCTCGATCGAAAACCTTTCTTCGATGAAGCGTGTATCGAATTGCCCGGTCATAAAGCGCAGGGAATCCATCAGGCTCTGGTGAAAGGGGATAATCGTGCGTACGCCGACAATTTTATATTCCTCAAGAGAGCGTCGCATACGCAGAACAGCTTCGGCCCGCGTTTCACCCCAGACGATCAATTTGGAGATGAGTGAGTCATAGTAGGGGGAAATTTCAATGCCAGGGTATATGCCGGTATCCACACGCACACCAGGTCCGGTTGGTAATAGGCTGTGACTGATTACCCCAGTTGACGGGAGAAAGTTGTTGTAAGGATCCTCGGCATTGATGCGGCACTCTATCGCCCACCCGTTCATCAAGATGTCTTCCTGTGAATAACGTAGTTGCCGTCCGCGGGCAATGCGAATTTGTTCCTTAACGATATCCACCCCAGTGACCGCCTCGGTTACTGGATGCTCTACTTGCAAACGCGTGTTCATTTCTAAGAAGAAGAAGTTTTTGTTCTTATCAACTAAAAATTCGATGGTACCGGCGTTAATGTAACCAACGGACTGCGCGGCGCGAACTGCTACTGCCCCCATACGTTGGCGCGATTCCTCATCATCGCCAATGAAAGGTGAGGGAGACTCTTCTAAAAGCTTTTGATGGCGACGCTGTAGGGAACATTCTCGTTCTCCTAAGTGAATCACGTTCCCATGGGTGTCGGCCAGGATTTGGATCTCGATGTGGCGGGCACCTTCAACCAATTTCTCCAGGTACACGTTACCGTCGCCAAAGGAGGCTTCGGCCTCGCGCCGGGCTGCATGAAGCAGTGCGGGCATTTCTTCTTTGTTTGTAACTTCACGCATTCCCTTCCCACCTCCCCCTGCAGTTGCCTTAATCAGCAATGGGAAACCAATCTCTTTGGAAAGCGTTAGCAATTCTTCATCGCCTAAAGAACCTTCACCTTCTGTACCTGGTACAACCGAAACGCCCGCACGGGCTACTGTAGCACGAGCGGTAGCTTTATCCCCCATGGCAGCGATTGAGGACGGCTTTGGACCAATAAATACCAAGCCTGCATCCTGGCAGGCTTCAGAGAAATCAGCCCGTTCAGCTAAAAAACCATAGCCAGGGTGAATAGCTCCAGCCCCACAATTTTTTGCGATATCGATGATTTTATCTGCGCGCAGATAAGACTCGCGCGCAGGGGCTGCTCCTAATAAATAAGCCTCGTCAGCATAGCGTACATGCAGCGCCTGGCGGTCGACTTCTGAGAATACTGCAACTGTCTGCATGCCCAATTCACGGCAGGCACGGATAATGCGGACGGCTATTTCACCACGGTTGGCGATAAGGACTTTAGTGAACATAGGTTTCTCCTATGGTGTTTATCCGTTAGCTCAAACAGGCATTATCAAAACAAGCTGCGCGTTAAACCAAATCTCTCTGAATTTTATACGCAATACGTTGCCCAAGGTAATCTAACAGCTTGTGATTAAATACTTCGGTTTCCTCTTGAGGCAACATATGCCGGGCACCTTGCACCAGCCATAATTCGGCGCCAGGGATACTCTCAGCGATATAGCGAGCGTGTTGGGGGGTGGCATGTTCGTCTTCAATGCCCTGGACAACTAAGGTAGGGCGGATGATGTTCCTAATGATTGGGCGCATATCCCAGGTTCGATTATCGGTTTTGGACCAACCGTTGAACCAGTTGTAAAAGACGGTATCAGATTGGTCTCCATGCATACGGCGCAACCCCTCTCGGAAACGCACGTCATTCTCATAGGAATAACGCAGCCTCTCAATGCCGGATTCCATTTTGGGTTCGATGTATATATGCGCAGCCACGGTTACTAAGTTGACCACTCGCTCTGGGTGCTGGGCGGTGAAATATAATGCGACACTGCCTCCATCACTATGCCCTACTAAGGAGGTTTGCCCGACCTCGAATTTGTCCAGCAAAACTAGCAGGTCTTCCAGGTCTTCTGCGAAGTAGGGCATTGAGAAGTATGAACGCGCATCGGATTTGCCGTATCCCCAGCGGTCATAAATGATCAGGCGATAATCCGCTGCCAAGGCAGAGATCTGAGTCTTCCAAGAGCGTAAAGATCCAAGCCCATGATGCAACAATACCACGGCTGGTGCACCGGATGGCCCGTAGACCTCTACATAAAGGCCATGTCCATTTATATTAACTGAATTTCTGCTAGCTATGTGAGTATGCAACAGAAGTGCCTTTCAATCTGAGAGCTAGAGGGGGATGCAGCCATGTTTTTTTGGTGGGTTAGAGTCGCGCTTGTTGGAGAGCATTTCCAAAGCATTGATCAGGCGCGGGCGTGTTTCGCGGGGCTCAATTACGTCGTCGATGTAGCCTCTCGAGGCGGCAATATAAGGATTGGCAAACTTTTCTCTGTACTCGGCTACCAAATCTGCTTTCCTTTTGACCGGGTCCTCCGCTTTGGCCAACTCTTTTCGGAAAATGATGTTGACAGCTCCTTCACTCCCCATAACCGCAATCTCGGCACTGGGCCAGGCGAGATTGACATCGCCGCGGATGTGCTTGCTGCTCATTACATCATATGCGCCACCGTATGCCTTGCGGGTCACGACTGTCAGCTTGGGCACGGTAGCTTCGCAGTAGGCATAGAGTAGCTTTGATCCCGCGCGGATGATGCCCCCATGTTCTTGATCCGTTCCTGGTAGGAAACCAGGTACATCTACGAATGTTAAGATTGGGATGTTGAAAGCGTCACAGAAGCGCACAAAACGGGCGGCTTTCTCCGATGATTTGATATCTAAGACTCCTGCCAGTACCGCCGGTTGGTTGGCGATAATACCGATGCTATGCCCGCCCAACCGGGCAAATCCGACCACGATGTTTTGGGCGTAGGCTTCATGGATTTCAAAGAACTGTCCGTCATCTACGATTAGGCGTATGACATCTTTCATGTTATAAGGTTTGCCAGGATCATTTGGAATGAGACTATCGAGGGCTTCCTCCATACGAAGTGGATTGTCTTTATTAGGAACAAAGGGTGCGTCCTCCAAGTTGTTCTGTGGCAGGTAGCTCAGTAATTTGTGGATCAGGTAGAGAGCGTCGGCTTCGCTATCGGCAGCCAAATGGCACACGCCGGAGATCTCTGAGTGTGCGCTTGCGCCTCCCAGGTCTTCGAAGGTAACTTCCTCGTGGGTAACAGCCTTTACGACATCTGGACCGGTGATGAACATATAGGACGAGTCACGCACCATGATGATAAAATCTGTCAAACCAGGAGAGTAGACTGCTCCTCCGGCGCATGGTCCCATGATGACGCTGATCTGCGGAATCACCCCCGAGGCGAGTGTGTTTCTCAGAAAAATGTCGGCGTATCCACCCAGCGAGACAACGCCTTCCTGGATGCGAGCCCCACCGGAATCGTTCAAACCGATCACGGGTGCCCCGTTTTTCATAGCTGTATCCATAATTTTGCAAATTTTCTCGGCGTGCACTTCCCCCAGGCTGCCCCCAAACACCGTGAAGTCTTGCGAGAAGACGTACACCAGGCGTCCATTAATCGTCCCCCAGCCGGTTACAACACTATCGCCCAGATATTTTTTTTTGTCCAGGCCAAATTCGTTGGTGCGGTGAACAGCGAAAGCATCCGTTTCCCGGAAGGAGCCTTTGTCCAACAATAGATCAAGGCGTTCTCGGGCTGTCAGGCGGCCGAGCTTATGTTGGGTTTCGATCCGTTCGGGACCTCCGCCCTGGTGGCTTTGTGCTTTGAGCTTGCGCAGTTCTTGGATTTTGGGATCATCACTCATATATTTCTCCAAAAAAGGCTCTTGCCTTGCGGCGAGAGAGTATCCAATATATTGAGGATAGCAGGATGATATTGAATACAATAACAAAAGGCCAGTTTTGACCTCCATAATTTGTCGTGAGTAAGAGACGGTCTAACCAGTAGTACAATGTATATGCGAGAGAGCTGAGCAGCGTCAAGCGAGCTGCCCAAGGGTACCCTCGCCACAGCCCCCACGCAAGTGGAGGCAAGGTGAGACTCCAGACGAATCCACTCAACACCAGATAAACTGGGGATATGGGGAGTATATCATTTAGAAACTCCCACTGAACGATAGTCAATACAAAGCGAATCACGTTGACTATCGCAATGGTTAACACCCCAAGGGTAAGTAAGGTTACGCTGAAAGGGCGACTATTTTGTGCCGCCATGATTGTACAGTTGATAAATGATCATTAGAAACGGATTTCCAA
>DAOVXM010000209.1 GCA_030636125.1 Chloroflexota bacterium
ATCACAGCTTCGTTATATCCAGTGATCACCTTAAAATATCCCGATAATTGGTCATCAAGGTCTTGGTCACCTGTATCAACCAAGAAAGGCCGGCCTTGTAAAGAATTGATCTTTTCCGTGGTGCTCACAACAATAATATTATCTAATCCAACATTTCTTATCACTTCGGGACTAATCTGTTGGTTACCACGACCAAACAGAAAACCCTGACCTCCAATGGGTGTAATGATGATCTTTGAACGATTCCCATCAATAAGTTTCAAAAGCACTGCCTCATTGACATCGCGAGCCACGAGTACCCGATCTTTAAAAATATCAACACCTAGCAATGTTTTTTGTAAACCAAGTTGGTTAGTGATTGCCCTGGTCGTTGTACCGGGTCCGATAATATAAAAAATCTCGTCCTGCATTAGGTCAATAATTTGAGCTGCAATCCCCTCGTGAGAAATCGTCTCGTTTGGAGTGCTGCCAGACTTTAGACCCTGCAACATCCTTCTTTGATAAGGTATTTTTAAGTAGCCATACAATCTTGCTAAAAGTGCACCATCACGAAAAGCCATTTCATCGATATCCATGACTTCGATTTCTCGTAAATATATCGTCTTTCCCTGAAGGTATTGATATGCCAAATCACCTGCAAGGACAGGATTGCGCGCATAGACTGCCGAATGGATTTTTACTCCTGCTGGGATGCCTACAACGGTAACTTCACTTCCGATGGCATTATAAAGATCTCGAGCAGTACCATCTCCACCTGCAAATAGCAAAAGCTCTACTCCCGATGCCACCATATCAATTGCAGCCCGGCGTGTATCTTCGGCAGTTGTTTTGCCCCTTGTAATGGAGCCGATAACCTTCGGCTCAAAGCCACAGTATTTAGCAGCACTCTCCCCCATTTCCCCCGGATAGGTCACTAAACAAATCTGGTCTTTAATGGCAAATAGTCTTTCCAGTGCTTGAACTGCCCTGTACTGCGCTTCCGGAACAGCCCCCAAATCGATGGCCTTTTTTTGAATCGCTTCGCCATCGCTACCCTTTAATCCAACTCGCCCTCCAATCCCCGCGATCGGGTTTACGATTAAGCCCAACTTTTTTACCATCCCGCTCAATCCAATATGGCTACGCGCAACATATTACTTATCACTCGATTCTACAATTTTCCTGCGATAAGCCCGCCACGTGGTCGCCCATCTATCGGGATCATCCAGTGGTGCATGCTCAATACTGTGTACTGTGCTTCGATGTGGGGCTGTCTTCACCGTTTCTGGATCCACATAGGCTTCACCTGCAACATTTTCCATAATAGCCAGGTATTCATCCAGCTCCTCTTGAGAATATGATTCTGTGGGCTCGAGAGTAACTGGCTCAGGGACGATGAACGGGTGATGGCTAGTCCAATAATGCACACCATAATCGGCGGCCCGAAGGCCGATTTGCTCCGAGTGCACTCCTGTCTCTTCATAAAGCTGCTCCCAACTATAGCGAACCTGTTCAATACGGCGTTTTCCCTCTGCGTATGGCGCACTTAAACCACGAATCTGGAGCATTTTCTTCAACATATAGTTGTTATTTAGCACCGCGATTTCGGCCACTTCACGCAAACCGTCAGCACCTAGACTCATCGCCCAGGCATACGCTTTCAGGATGACAGATGCGTTACCATAAAATGGGCCGATTTTCCCTATACTATCTGGGCGGTCATAGTCCAAGTAATATTTGCTGTCATCAAAACTAACTACGGGCACGGGCAAAAACTTGGCAAGTTTTTCAGTAACGCCAGTTGCACCTGAACCTGGACCCCCACACCCGTGCGGAGTTGAAAATGTTTTGTGCAAATTAAAATGACACAGATCAAATCCGGCTTCGAGCGCCCGGGTTATTCCAAGAATTCCATTGGCATTCGCCTGGTCATACGAGCACAAGCCTCCGGCGGAATGGACAATCTCAACAAATTCTTCGATTTTAGGATTGTAGATTCCTGTATCTTCCGGGTTTGTGATCATAAGTCCCGCAGTGCGTTCTGACACAGCCGCTTTTAGTGCATCCAAATCTGGATAACCTTTCTCGCCTGGATAAAGTGTGATCACTTTGTAACCCGCCGCCCTGGCACAAGCAGCATTGGAAGGGTGGGAGAAAATAGTAGTGATTATCTCATCGCGTTGGTCAGCTTCACCGCGAGAGGTGTGATAGGCACGTATTATGGAGACGTTGGTGTAGATTGCAGCGGAGCCAGCACTGGGCTGGAGTGAAAAGCGATCTAGACCTGAAATTTCTTTGAGTATTTGTTCAAAGCGATACATGACCTCCAAAATGCCCTGAACAGTTGACTCATCCTGCAAAGGATGGATTTCTGCCATCTGGGGCAGCTTAGATAGCTGATCGTTTACCTTGGGGCTATACTTCATCGTGCAAGTTCCCTGTCCTACATCGATATTAAAATCTGCACCCAAGTTCTCTTGCGATAACCGCACATAATGACGTAAAACCTGAGGTTGGGCAATCTCAGGAAGCCTGGGTGGCTTATCACGGCGCATGTTTTTTGGCAGGGCAGCTAGGACATCTCCAACTTGATCTTTTATCCCTTCTTCAACCTCTGGGACAAGTATGCCGCGCTGACCAGGACTACTTAACTCAAATATTATCGGTTCATCCCATTTTGCCTGGTGAAACCTCCTCAGCTTCGGCTTGCCATTTTCGTAACGATATCTGGTGATGTCTTGCATCATAGTTCTATTACCTCCTCAATCGCGCTCACCAAGCAATCGATAGCTTCTTTTGAATGAACTTCAGAGACACAGTAAAGGGCATTGTCCCCTAACCCGGGATATTCATGGGTTAAATCTTTTCCGCCAAAAATATTACGCTCCAGTAATGCATTATTGATTTGGGCTACAGTCTTACCGGTCTCGTCAAAATTGACAATGAACTCCTGGAAATGAAAAGATCGAAATAATGGCGCCTTAACACCATCGAGCTTGTCAAGTTCTAACATAGCGTACTTCGCTCTTGTCATGATTCCCTCGCCTATCTCTACCATACCCTGAGGTCCCATCAAGGCAAGGTATACGCCAGCCGTGATGCCCCACAGGGCAGCTGCCGTCCCAACCCACTCTTTCCCCTTTTCCCTAACCGCGAATGAAGTGCGCTCGTAGGCTACATCCCCAAATCCATATTCCCCCTCTACCACTGTTGGAGCAATCCCAAACAAACGGGAAGGGTATTCCATGACGAACTTCTCATCATCCTGGGTAGATATGAATCCGGCATGCCCTCCGCCATACTGCATATGGATACCCAAGGATTGAATATCCCCGCAGACGATATCAGCACCATAATGTACGGGCGGTTGAAGTACGCCTAAAGTTATTGGATCTACACCCACTACGCACAGAGCTCCATTTTTATGGGCGATTTCAGATATCATATCGCCTTGGGTTTCAATAAATCCAAGGTAGGCAGGGTTTTCATAGTAAACCGCAGCGGTCTGTGATGAAATAATCTTTTTCAATTCATCCAGGTCAAGTAAGCCAGTTTCAGGATCATATCCTATGATCTTAACGTCGATACCCGGTTGACAATATTCCTTGATCTTTGACAATTTGCCAGGATTGATGGTTTTTACAATTAAAAGTTCCCTTCTGTCTGTAAGACGGGAAGCCATACGTAAGGCAGTAGCTGCTGCCTGATACCCATCGTATGTGGGGACGTTGACAACCTCCATGTCAAGTAACTCCCCCATCATACTGGTGTATTCGAAAAGCGCTTGGAAGCGACCATGATCATCATATGGTTCACCAGCATATGCAGTTAGGAACTCACCACGACTATTAATTTCATCACATAATGCCGGCACATGATGTTGGTAGCACCCAGCCCCCAAGAAGTTTATATATTCCTCAGTAGATTTATTTTGATTCAGGAGATCTTGCACATGCTTTTTCAGAGCATACTCCGACAAGAAAGGGGGAGGAAGATTCATACTTCCTTCTAACCTGAGCTTTTTAGGGATGTCTTCGAAAAAATCTTCGGTGCTTTTTGCACCGACGGTTTCAAGCATTTTTTCCTTAATCTTAGGAACCGAGTTTGGAATGTACGGATATACAATGGGTTTTTCAGATTTCATTAGTGCGACCTCCATCGAATGTTTCAGATAATTAAAAAATTAATGAGTGAGATGATTCGCGTGTTATTCAACTTGCAGACATTATATCAAGCGCAAGCAACTTCAATCACCTAAAAGCAGTGATATCACAAGCAATTTAAAGGAACACAGCCACTTCAAATGTGGCTGTTTATAAAAAATTATGCTTGGCGGTCCCGACGGGATTCGAACCCGCGATCTCGGCCTTGACAGGGCCGCATGTTAGGCCACTACACTACGGGACCAGGCAAAAAACAGTTTACTATACATCACCTACAACGTCAAGTTTTCATGTGTGGCGGGGGCGGGACTTGAACCCGCGACACAGGGCTTATGAGTCCCCTGCTCTACCACCTGAGCTACCCCGCCATAAAATGAAGCGGCATAAAACTGGCGGTTTCACTCTACAAAAACCTGTATTTGAGGCGGTTTTCAGACATCAAAAGGAGAATATCATGTCACAAACCACCACAAAAAGCCAGGGGACTATTCTTAAATTTTCCCAAGATTCTCATTTACTAACCTGGGTGGGTGCCTTCCTGGTTGACCGTAAGGCACAGGGGTTGAGCCCGGGAACCCTGGAATTCTACCACAAAAAGCTCAAGCTCTTCACTGATTATTGCGCAGGGCAAATTATCAGCCAGATTACCGAGATTACACCCAATCAAATTCGCCTGTACCTGCTCTACCTGGAAGAGAAGGGGCATAATCCGGGCGGAATTCACGCTGCTTATCGGACTATACGCACCTTCTTTTACTGGTGGGAGGATGAAATCGAACCAGAAGGGTGGAAAAACCCGATACGCAAGGTAAAAGCTCCTAAGCTGCCAGAAAAGCCCCTGGACCCTGCAAATTTGGACGACATCAAGGCTTTACTGGATACTTGCCAACGCCGGACGTTCCACGGTGACCGAGATTTGGCTATCATCCTGGCTTTGATGGACATGGGCGCGCGTGCTCAAGAGTTTCTGGATATGTCCCTTGAAGATGTCGACCTCATAACAGGAGCTGCATTGATACGCCAGGGAAAGGGACGTAAACCCAGAACAGTTTATCTGGGAAAGAAATCACGCAAGGCACTTAGAGCGTATCTTCGACAACGTAATGCCCTGGGGGCGGCTCTATGGGTCAGCCAGAATGGAGAACGATTGACTTATGGAGGCTTGCGTAGCCTCATCCGGCGGCGAGCCGCGACGGCTGGAGTAGATGTCCCATTCCTGCATTCTTTCCGGCGTTACTTTGCCCTTTCTATGCTCCGCGCCGGTGTTGATGTTTTTTCTCTACAAAAGCTGATGGGACATGCTGACCTGCAAGTGCTGAGACGCTATCTGGCCCAAACCGACCAGGACACCTTTGAAGCCCACCGGCGAGGTGGTCCGGTGGACAATGCGAACCTGTGAGATTG
>DAOVXM010000004.1 GCA_030636125.1 Chloroflexota bacterium
AGCACGGGGACTTCATTGTATTCAATTCTAAGAGCCATTAAATTGAAAACACCCGCCCAGTGGCATTCGTCAGGCGGGTGCTTTACGTGTAATATTTTTTTGACTTGCTTTATGGATGCAAGGGCTGGGTTAACTCCGTCGGGCGATCATCCAATGTTACTGTCACCTCCAGAAATTCACCATTACGCCAGATAGTCAAAGCAACTTGCTCGCCTGGCTCAGCCTCTAGGGCAATATAAATCAACAAGTCATCAAACGATCTCACCGGCCGACCGTCAATGGCAGTAACGACATCACCACCAATACTCACCAGGCGCTTATCAATCGTGACCGTCTCGTCTTCACCCTCCAAGCCAGCCTTGGCAGCAGGTCCACCTGGTAAGATGTCGGCAAAATAGGCGCCATCTTCGACCGGCAGGTCCATCGCCTCTACTAGAGGTGGCGTCAAGCTGCTGCCACGTACTCCTAACCAAGCCCAATCATGTTCGCCATTTTGAATTAGATCAGGGATTATTAAATGAACCATGCTAACTGGGATGGCGAAACCAACCCCAAGGTTGCTATTATTAATGCCATCTGTCCGGATTTGATCATTCACACCGATCACTTCTCCATTCATATTGAGCAATGGACCTCCCGAGTTGCCAGGGTTAATGGCAGCGTCAGTTTGGATTGACTGGGGAATTGTAAAAGGTGTTAATGCTGGGATTGAACGCCCGAGCGCGCTGATGACACCGCGAGTCAGTGTCCCGTCCAAGCCAAAGGGATTGCCGATCGCCACGACCGTCTGGCCGACAGCCAGGGTTTCCATGGAAGCTAAAGGTAAAGAGGTGACCCCTCCAGGTATATCATCCACATGCACCACCGCCAGATCACTATTCAGGTCTTCCCCGATCACATCAGCCTCTCGGATCGTGCCATCAGAAAATGTGACTTCTACACCTTCAGCATCCTGCACTACGTGGGCATTGGTCACGATATGTCCATCTCCATCATAAACAAATCCCGATCCTTGTCCAACGGGTAATAAAACATCACTTTCTACCCTATATATAGTTATATTGACAACCGCAGGATTAACCATAGCGTAAAGTTCAACCAGACCCATCTCTTCCTTGGTGTCACCCAGAGAATAAGATACCGTTTGCGGCAAAGCCTCCAGCGCAGATACAGCATCGCCTTCAGGCACCGCCTCGACGACAGTTGTTACCGAGGGTGGTGTAGAATTTTCAACCTGGGCACTCCCAGGAATAATCGCACTGCATGCTAGTACCAAAACCGGGAACAATAATACAAGAGTTGCAAAGATCAAAATCCTATTTTTAATATGCGTGTGATTCATCTATTTGATATCTCCATAGTTGCCATCAATGGATTGCTTTATAAGTATTTTCGTAACTGCTCAGGCTGCGGTGAGAAGTCTCAGAAAATTATATACATATGTATATAATATCGACGGGAATAACCTCAGGTTAATTACGTACGTCTTTTCCTCAGGTGAAAACTACTATAGAAATGAGGTTTCCTTTTTTCGAGGCTTAAAGTATAGCCCACTCAGTTAAATACATCCTGAGAGATAGATAAAATGCAGGTTAATTGGATTCAAAACGCGTTGTGAACTAAGAAGTGCCAATTAACCCCTATCTCCAGAAAAATCCTTGTTCATTTTCTAACCTCATGGTAAACTCCCAGCTACGATGATCCAAGTTAGCGAGTCCTATATGCATCACCTGCACCATCATACCGGGCTACCCTCCGGGCAGGACTGCTTTAACCAGGAACTCGCCACTTAATTTTACGAGTTTACTTACTTCAAAAACAAGCGCCTCCCGGTTTAGGGAGGCCTTTTACATTAAGGAGAATTTATGAGTGTCACCGATAGAGGTACCCGCCTCGCACTACCCAGCAAAGGGCGCTTACTTGAACCAGCCCTGGAACTGTTGTCAAACGCTGGCTTACAAGTGCATAAGCCCAACCCACGTCAATACCAGGCGACCATCCCCAATTTACCCGGATTGAGCATACTATTCCAGCGACCTGGAGATATAGTTGTCAGTGTACGTGATGGCAGCGTCGATTTTGGCATTACTGGTTGGGATGTGGTCACCGAACGACGTGGCTCAAATGGAGAAGTATTGGTAATACATCCCGCGTTGGGGTTTGGATATTGTACGCTCAACGTCATCGTGCCGGAATCCCGGGATGATATGAACCAAATGGATGACTTAAAGAACTTACAAACACAGTTGGGACGTCCACTACGCGCTGCCACCAAGTTTCCCAACCTTACCCGCGTTTTCTTCGAACAATTTAACCTGAACGATACCAAATTGATCTTTGCTGAGGGCACGCTAGAAATCGCCCCAACGATTGGTTATGCAGACTTGATCATTGACCTGGTGTCAACCGGTACGACCCTCCATGACAACCGCCTTAAAAAAATAACCGATGGCACAATTATTGAATCGCAGGCTTGCATGATAGCGAATAAATCGAGTCTGAAAAACAATCCTGACACGCTCAGTGTGGCTAAACAATTGCTCGAATTCATCGTCGCACACCTACGCGCCACCGAAAACGTATCAATATTTGCCAATATCCGGGGTGAATCACCCGAAAGCATCGCCCGCCAGATGTTCAAACAGACTGTTATCGGTGGATTACAAGGACCAACCCTTGCCCCAGTTTTCACTCACCAGAATGAAAACTGGTATGCTGCTCATCTTGTTGTTCAGAAAGATAAGCTCGCCCAAGCTATCGCTGAGATAAGGCAGATTGGCGGTAGCGGTGTGGTTGTCACTCCGATCACGTATATCTTCGAAGAAGAACCGCAAGAATATCAAAACATGTTAGCTCTTCTGGGAAAATCATGATCAATATCTACGATGTCGATACAGCCCGCCGCACGATCCTCCGGCGTGAGCCACTCTTCACGATGACCTATCCCAAATCAGTCCTGGATAGTAATGAGCTCATCTTTGGTCAAGGCGTCACCCCATCTATGGCGGTAGCCGAGATCCTCAAAACTGTCCTTCAAGATGGTGATAAGGCTTTAAGACAATGGTCAAAATTACTGGATCGTTCCGAACCAACTGATTTCCGCGTACCAGCAAACGAACTTGAGCAAGCCGCACAAGCCCTACCAAACGATCTACTGGAGACAATGGCCACTGCTATTGAACGCATCCGCTCTTTCCATAAGCTGCAACCACTACCGGATTGGGAAACGCAATCCCTGGGAGGACGATTGGGACAGCGAGTGACAGCCGTAGAAAGTATAGGGGTTTATGTTCCAGGCGGTACTGCGCCCTTGCCTTCATCTCTCTTAATGACAGTTATTCCCGCTCAGGTTGCAGGTGTTCACCGAATCGTGGTTTGCACGCCGCCCAAACCCCATACAAGCATTTTAGCTGCGGCGTACTTATGCGGTGTTGATAGAGTCTACCAACTCGGTGGAGCGCAAGCCATCGCCGCACTCGCTTTCGGTTCCGAAAGTGTACCTAAAGTGGATAAAATCGTCGGCGCAGGCAATCTATTCGTCACCTTAGCCAAGCAGCAAGTCTATGGCGTGGTCGGGTTGGATGGATTGGCTGGTCCGACTGAGACCATGGTTATCGCCGATCGTACAGCCACTCCATCTTGGATTGCTGCTGACTTGTTAGCCCAGGCTGAACATGATGTGCTTGCCAGCGCTATCCTACTCACACCTGACCTTAAACTTGCCGAGGCCGTACAGATCGAGATAGCCAACCAAATGGAGGACCTCTCTCGAGTCGAGATCATCGCCCAATCTTTGAACTCGCGCAGTGGTATCGTGATTACGCCTGATCTAGAAACTGCCGCTACTTTAGCCAGCGATTACGGTCCAGAGCACATGTGCCTTGCGGTGGCAAATCCGGATGACATTGCCAATCAAATTCATAATGCCGGAGGGCTATTCCTTGGTGAAGGATCTTTCGAGGTGTTAGGCGACTATATCGCCGGACCAAGCCACGTTATGCCAACTGGAGGTACAGCCCGCTTCGCCTCTCCTCTAAATGTGCTGGATTTTGTAAAAATCACCAGCCTGATAGCCTTAGATGAGACCACAAGTGCGAGCCTCAGTCCTCTAGCAGCAAAATTTGCGCGTGTCGAGGGACTGACCGCCCACGCCTCCGCAGCGGAATATCGTGCTGGAGCCCAAAATGATTGACCCTGAGATTATGATACGCCCCCACATTCAAGATATGCCCCATTACGTCCCCATATTACCCTTTGATGTACTCTCGCGGCAACATGGTCTCCCCCCTGATCAAATTATCAAGCTGGATGCCAATGAGAACCCGTACGGTGCACTTCCGGAGGTTTTAGAAGCCCTGGCTAATCTCCCCTATTCTCACATTTACCCTGACCCAGAAAGCCGGACCTTGCGTTCAGCCTTAGCTCAATATCACAATTTACCGGAAGAGACCATCCTGGTAGGTGCGGGTGCGGATGAAATGATAGATCTTCTAATGCGTTTGTTAATCGATCCCGGCGATACCATCATTAATTGCCCACCCACCTTTGGCATGTATATCTTCGATGCCGATCTTAACCGGGCAAATGTGATTTCAATCCCCAGATTCCCAGATTTTTCTCTCGATAAAAATGCCATATTACAAGCAGTTGAGACCTACAAACCAAAGTTGATCTTTCTGGCAACCCCCAATAACCCAGATGGAAGTCTCCCCTCACTAGATCAAATCGATAAACTATTGGATTTACCTTTGATCGTCGTATTAGATGAGGCATATATCGAGTTCGCCCCATTAGGATCAAGCCAGATCGACAAAGTTCTCTCAAACAACAATCTGGTTGTACTGAGAACTTTTAGTAAATGGGCGGGGTTAGCTGGATTAAGGGTGGGTTACGGAGTTTTTCCGAACGTATTGATGCCACACTTGTGGAAGATTAAGCAACCTTATACTGTCTCGGTGGCAGCCTCTGCTGCGGCTCAGGTATCACTAGGCAACACCTCTAAATTACAAGAGATCGGTTATAAGATTATTGCTGAACGCGAGCGCATGTTATCACTGCTTAAGGAAATTCCCTGGCTACATCCCTATCCCTCCCAAGCAAATTTTATTCTTTGCCAGGTGATGGAAAAAGAGGCTGCACAAGTCAAAAAACAACTCGCAGGCAGAGGCATTTTTGTCCGCTATTTCAATAAACCTGGTTTACATGACCATATCCGAATTAGTGTCGGCAAACCCAATCACACTGACAGTTTGTTAACCACCCTAAAACTTATGGAGTGAGCTTATGAGAACTGCTGAAGTACACCGAATTACACATGAAACAGATATTCTCGTCGAACTCAACCTGGACGGCAAAGGGGATTATCAGATAAATACTGGCCTTGGTTTTTTGGATCACATGCTTACGCAGGTTGCCGTACACGGATTTTTTGATTTAAATCTTACTGCGAAAGGTGATTTGCACATTGACCCCCACCACACCCTAGAGGACTGCGCCTTGACCCTGGGTCAGGCCATTGACAAAGCCCTTGGAGATCGAAAAGGTATTGTACGCATTGGCGCAGCATACGTGCCCATGGATGAAGCGCTGGCTTTCATCACCATCGATCTTTCAGGAAGACCTTACACAATGATGCAGGCAGAATGGCATACACCCTTATTGGGCAATATTCCTACCTCCCTTTTCCAACACTTCTTTGAGTCGCTGGCCGTGACAACTCGGTGCAATCTTCACGCACGCATAATCTATGGTAGGGATGATCACCATCAGGCAGAGGCTTTATTTAAAGCTCTAGGACGAGCATTGGATGCCGCCACACAAATCGATCCTCGTAGGGAAGGAAGCATCCCCAGCACAAAAGGCAGCTTAACATGATCGCATTAATTGATTACGGCATAGGCAACTTACGTTCGGTAGAGAAAGCCTTTAAATCCGTCGGTGCACAGGTCAATATGACTGAAGACCCGGCAGTAATTCGCTCCGCCGGTCAGATTGTGCTCCCGGGAGTAGGCGCATTTGGCGACGGGATGGTTGGCCTAAGGGAACGAGGATTGGTAGATGTGATCAAATCAACCGTTGCTAAAGGGACTCCTTTCTTGGGGATTTGCCTTGGGATGCAATTACTGTTTGAATCAAGCGATGAATTAGGTACACACACCGGTATGGGGCTACTTCCCGGGCGCGTGCTACGTTTTCCAGATCTCGGGCAGAAGATCCCTCAAACCGGGTGGAATCAAGTCTCCTTCTTGAGAGAATCCCCCCTAACCCATGGCTTAAGAGACGGTGTCTATGCCTATTTCAATCACAGTTATTACTGTGAGCCTGACTTCGAGACCGATTTAATCGCCAGCACTGAATTTAGTGTATCTTACGCCAGCATAGTCAGTCGCGACTGGCTATACGGAGTACAGTTTCATCCTGAAAAAAGCCAATCGGTTGGCTTACAGATATTAAGAAACTTTGTGGAGCTATGTATATGAGCGAATTTACAATATATCCAGCGATCGACTTACGGACCGGAAAAGTGGTTCGTTTGAAACAAGGTGACCCGGCGAAAGAAACCATTTATGGTGATGATCCCCATGTCACTGCCCAGAATTGGCTGGCGGCAGGGGCTAATTGGCTTCATGTGATCAACCTTGATGGTGCTCTAGAGGAGTTAGATAGTGCCAACCTGGCTGCTTTAAACGCGATTCTAGAAGCTGCCGAGCACACCAAACCAAGAGGACAAGTTCAGTATGGTGGGGGGATACGTTCCTTAGCCAATATAGAAAGGGCTCTCACCTTGGGAGTGGACCGTGTCATCTTGGGAACGGTTGCGATAAATTCACCAGAGATTGTGGAGCAAGCCGTTAATGCCTGTGGAGCAGAGAAAATCGCGGTAGCCATCGATGTCTACGATGGAAAAGTGAAAGTGCGCGGTTGGAAGCAACAGACCACTCAAGATCCGATTTCACTAGGTAAATATCTAGTAAAACTAGGTGTTAAAACTTTAATCTACACCAATATCGCTCACGATGGAGTGGGTTCTGGTGTAGACATAACCATGACCAAGCAGTTGGCAGAGGAGACTGGTTTGACAATGATTGCCTCTGGCGGTGTGAACTCCCTTCATGACGTAAAAAAAGTACGCGCTGCTGGACTCGATGGCCTAATCATCGGTCGCGCATTATACGATGGCAAAGTTAGTCTAGAGGAGGCTCTACAATGTTAGCCAAACGCATCATCCCTTGTCTGGACGTAAAGGAAGGTCGCGTGGTAAAGGGAGTCCATTTTGTCAATTTGCGAGATGCGGGGGACCCAGTTGAACAAGCGCGGATCTATGACAAGATGGGGGCTGATGAATTAGTTTTCCTGGATATCACTGCCAGTCCCGAAGAGCGTAAGACCACTGCCAATATGGTGCGTAGGGTGGCAGATGAAATCTTTTTGCCTTTGACTGTAGGTGGTGGTATTCGCACTGTTGAAGACATGCGCAACATACTTTTTGCCGGGGCCGACAAAGTAAGTGTGAATACGGCTGCTGTGAAGAACCCAGAGATACTCACTGCAGGAGCAGAACGCTTTGGCAGCCAATGTATCGTTCTGGCTATCGATGCCAAACGCAGGACTGAAGGCTGGTGGGAAGTATATACTCATGGGGGTAGGACACCTACTGGGACTGATACTTTGGAATGGGCGCAACGTGGAGTCGCACTGGGAGCTGGAGAAATCCTACTGACCAGCATGGATGCAGATGGTGCCCTAGCAGGTTACGATTTGGAACTCACGAGTGCGGTATCCGATAATGTCAACGTACCAGTAATCGCCAGTGGCGGCGCTGGCAGTCTCGATCATTTTGCCCAGGTGCTCACGAAAGGAAAAGCCGACGCTGCCCTCGCAGCCTCCCTTTTTCACGACAAGGTAATTACTGTTGGCCAGGTAAAAAAATTTCTATTGGACCACGATATCCCTATCCGGCCTGTGGGTATTCAAGGTGTTTAAGATGAAGGAACTAAAATTGGATTCCAGCGGATTAATACCCGCCGTGGTACAGGATGCAACCAGCGGTGTAGTTCTAATGGTTGCTTGGATGAACCTGGAGGCGTTGCACCTTACCCAGGAAACTGGTGAAACTCATTTTTGGAGCCGTAGCCGTAACAAGCTCTGGCGCAAGGGAGAAACTTCAGGCAATATTATGCGCGTACGACAAATAATGGTCGATTGCGATGCCGACACTTTACTAGTTCTCGTCGATCCGGCTGGACCGGCTTGCCACACCGGCGCATTGACCTGTTTTTCTGAAACCCTGGAGGTGTGATGTTATCGAAGCTATTCGCGATCATTGAAGAGCGTAAAGCCAATCCAACACCAGACTCATACACAACTAGGCTAATGGCTGAAGGCGAGGATATGATCTTAAAAAAGGTCGGCGAAGAAGCTATGGAAGTCATTCTGGCGGCAAAAAGTCAGGGAGACCAGCGTCTGGTTGAGGAAGTGGCAGATTTGTTCTACCACACCTTGGTTCTGTTATCCAGCCGAGACCTGAGCTTAACTGATATTGAGATGGAACTTAGCCGAAGGCATAAGGACAAGCTATCAACATGAAAATATTGCTGCTTGATATGGATGGAGTGCTCATAAAACCTCTTGGCTACCACAAGGCGCTCCAGGAAACTGTCAGGTTGATCGCAGGCTCTCTTGGCTTCGCTGATACAAAGATGACCTCTAAAGATATCCTTGCTTTCGAGTCAGCAGGTGTCTCCAGTGAATGGGATTCCGCTGCCATTTGCGCAGCGCTATTGCTTGAGAAAGCCTGGGATTACAAGAAGACACAGCAATACCCAATTTCTCTGACCGAGCCGCCCAAAAATAATATTGATTATGCATCACCAGACTTTCAGACTTTTGCCGCCAGGATGAACCAAGCGGATTTATCAGAATTTAGACCATTAAAAAGGGCAGAGCGGTTACTGACCGAGCAGTCCAACCATCACAACTCAAACCAAAAAAGGCAATTACGAGCCATCTTACGAAACGCACGGGGTGCTGACGGTTCGCTGACACATAATACCTTCCAAGAGTTGGTACTAGGTAGCCAAACCTATACGAGGATATTTGACCATCCAACTGCGTTGAACACTAATAGTTATTTGCTCAGGTACGATCGCCCTAACCTGAGCTCACATACTCGGGCTTTTCTAAATAAATGGCTTAAAGTACCCTATCATCAGGCAATTATTTTTACCAGCCGGCCATCAAAACCCATATCAGGCACTTTCAGCACTCCGGAGGCCGAATTAGGTGCTGAGCAGGTCGGGCTAGAAAACCTACCCATATTGGGTTTAGGAGGGCTTGCTTGGCTCTCAGAGCGTCTCGAGAGGAGCTATCAAGCATTCCTAAAACCCTCCCCGGTGCATGTCTTATCAGCGCTGCAACTAGCCTTGGGAGCCAGCTTGGAAAATGCATTGACGAAAGCGGCTAAGCTCGTTGAGGGTGGACAATTCGATTCCAGTTGGAAAGGATTAAATGGTGCCCAGGTATGGGTATTTGAAGACACGTCAGGTGGCTTACAAAGTGCCATTGCAGCCCAAACGATACTGCGGGAGCATGGCATCGTGATCAATATTTCCCTTAATGGCATTGCAAATGACCGAGCCAAAGTGCAAGCCCTCCAAGAAGTAGGCGCTAAGACGAAACCAAACCTTAATGCTGCGCTGAGACAGATATTACTTCCTCAGAGTTAGATTATTTAGCAACTACTTAGCCTTTGAAAGGGAAGACTGAAATTGGTATGCGTGGGGGCGACGCCCCCACGCATACCAATTGTCCGGGACTTCTCACCGCAACTTAAACTGTTACTAATTTTTATTTTAATATCTCGCGTAACTTACCTACCGCTAGGTTTCCACCACTCATCACCAGCACCACTTTCTTACCCGCCAACCAGTCCTTATGCTGTAGAGCCGCGGCCAGGGGCACTGCTCCCGCTCCTTCAGCCAAGTTATGGGTGTGTTCCAACAGCAACACAATAGCCTTTTTTATATCTTCATCATCCACCAGCACAAAGTCATCAAGATACTTGCGCATAATGCGCTGGGTGTTCTCGAACGGCACCCGGGTGGCGATACCCTCAGCAAATGTCTTCATCTCTGCAGAGACCATTTGCCTTGATTTCCAACTCAATTGCATGGCAGGAGCTTGAGCTGATTGAGCGGCAATTATTTGAATTTTGGAGTTTATACTCTTAGCCACAATGCTGGTACCACAGACACCGCTACCCGCGCCCACGGGAACAATAATAACATCCACATCAGGCAATTCTCGCAGGATCTCCAGGGTATAAGTTCCAACACCATGAATCAGTAATTCCTCGGTAGGGCCAACATATCGACCACCCTGCTCGGCAGCCAGCTCCATAATCCATTCGCGGGCAGTGTCAAAGTCCTGGCCGTGGAAGACCACCTCAGCCCCCAGCCCGCGCATTGCAGCTACCTTACCAGGATTGGCTCCCTCAGGAACAGCGATTTTCGTTCTGATACCGAAAGCCCTCCCGGCGAAAGCAATGCTCTGACCATGGTTTCCCGTGGAGGCAGTAAATAAACCTACCTGGCGTTCTTCTGGAGTGAGATTAGCAGCTAGATTCAAGCCACCGCGCACCTTAAAAACTCCAACAGGTTGGTGGTTCTCATGCTTCACCCATACGCTTGCACCGAGCAACTCACTCAACGTGGGGTAATGATGCAGAGGCGTAGGTTTCAGATAACGATAGACGTGGGGTTGTGCTGCTACGATGTCGTGAAGGGTAGGCATATGATTTTCCATTTGACGTTACTCCTCGAATCGAAACGTTTCTTGATCAATATAATGACCATGTCATCTTTACAGAAAAAGTTATCCTTGTCAAGTGAAATATTACACATATTGCCATTATCAGCGCGCTAGAGTCATCTCATGGTTTATTGATTAAAACCAGATCTCTGGGAACTTCCATGAAATGAGCCCGGCCGTTATAATGGGGATATGCATGACCTTTTTGACTACGCCCTAGAAGGGCGCATGAAACAAGAAGCCCCACTGGCAGCACGCATGCGCCCACGCACGCTGGATGAGTTCGTGGGTCAGGAAAGCATTGTCGGGAAGGGACGCCTGCTCCACCGCGCCATTGAAGCTGACAGGCTATTTTCTTCCATTCTCCTGTGGGGACCACCAGGTACGGGTAAGACTACGTTAGCCCAGATCATCGCCAACCAGACTAAGAGCCACTTCGAAACGCTTTCAGCTGTATTGGCAGGCAAAGCCGAACTGCGCCAGGTGATCAAAGATACCCAAGAACGGCGCAAACTCTATAACCAAAGAACCATCTTGTTTGTCGACGAAGTCCATCGATGGAATAGAGTCCAACAGGATGCCTTATTACCCCACGTGGAAACCGGTACGATCACCCTGATTGGCGCGACCACAGAAAACCCATACTTTGAGGTCATCCGGGCTTTGGTCTCCCGCTCGCGCGTCTTCCAGCTACGTTCCCTCGAAGATGCTGATGTGCGCCGTATTCTGGAGAACACTTTAGGAGATCCCGAGCGCGGCTATGGTAAGCGTAATATTCTTATGGATGAAGACTCCGTACGACACTTGGTCCGGGTAGCAGGGGGCGATGCCCGCAACGCTCTCAACGCACTGGAACTGGCAGTTGAGACTACTCCACCCAACCAGCAAGGTGAAATACATATCACCCTGGAGGTTGCCCAAGACTCAATCCAGCGTCGCGCTGTGTTGTACGACAAAGATGGTGACGCCCATTACGACACCATCTCGGCATTCATCAAATCTGTACGCGGCTCCGACCCCGACGCCGCCTTATATTGGTTGGCAAAAATGCTCTACGCCGGGGAAGACCCACGCTTTATCCTGCGCCGGTTGATCATCCTGGCCGGTGAAGACATCGGTCTTGCTGACCCTCTTGGATTAGTAGTCGCCAACGCTGCGGCACAGGCATTTGATTATATCGGTCTCCCAGAAGGTATTTACCCAATTGTTGAATCCACCCTGTACCTGGCAACCGCCCCAAAATCCAACTCGGCTGGAGCATATTTCAAAGCTTTCCAATTGATCGAACAAGAAGGTATTACCGGTGTACCCCAACATCTACAGGATGCCAATCGCGATGGGGAGGCATTAGGTCATGGTAAAGGCTACCAGTACCCGCATAAGGACCCAGACCACTTCCTACCCCAGCAATATCTTCCGCGCCCTCTGCTTGGCACGTATTTCTACCAACCAACCGATCAAGGGTATGAAACCAAAGTCACCGAACGCCTGATCCGCTGGCGCCAGGCCCAACGTAAAGCGCTGGGAATCACTCAAACTCAGGACATCCCGGAACTACCCCAGGAAACCATACAAGACATCAAACACAAACACAAGCCATCCTGAAGTTCAGTTGGTTGATGAGTTGGTGGTGACCACACAAATCATATTTATAAAAATCGACCAGAAATAACAAATTATGCCAACAATCTTGCTCATTCGTCACGGAGAAAATGAATACGTCAAAGAAGGTCGTTTAGCTGGTCGTTTGCCTGGCGTTCACCTCAATGATAAAGGTCGCGCGCAAGCCCAAAAGGTGGCTGAAAAGCTGAGCGACGCGCCGATCAAAGCCATCTACAGCAGCCCCCTAGAACGCGCCATAGAGACAGCAGAGCCTCTTGCAAAGACCTTAGGGTTGCAGGTCGTCCCCCAAGAGGGTCTGCTAGAGACCGATTACGGCGAGTGGCAAGGTAAGACGCTCAAGAGCCTGCAGCGGCGTAAGCTCTGGCGCACCGTCCAAAACGCGCCCTCTTTGATGCGCTTCCCTGGAGGTGAAACTTTTGCCGAATGCCAGCTTCGCATCTGCCAAGAAATCGAAACTATCTCCCACAAGCATAAGCCTAAAGATATAATCGCCTGCATTTTTCATTCTGATCCGATAAAACTGGCTGTTACCTATTACATTGGACTATCGCTCGATAATTTCCAGCGCCTGGCGATCGCTCCAGCCTCCATCACAGCCTTACACATAAGCGATTCTGGCAGTCACCTGCTGAACTTGAACATTGATATTTCTTTAAACTTATCTAAACATTGATTCTGGTATACTACGCTACACAAGCCAAGCGCCCGGCCAACTTTTTATTGATTTACCTTACTTATTAACACTCAATTGAGCGAGTCGCAAAAACAATATGTCCGAAAAAGAAACTGACCTTCACCCGATTACTCATATCACTACTGACGCCATAGGACCGCCGGGAAAACGCGTTTTCTACATCCAGGGCTGGAAAGAAGAACGCATGGTTACACTGATCGTTGAGAAGCTTCAGATCCAATCACTAGCAGTTGGTTTGGAGCAATTCCTGGCCGAATTAAATGAGAAATTCCCAGACCTCCCCGATGCCTCTGCCGAATACAATCAAGATAAAATGCATATTCATCCCCCGGTAGACCCTCTTTTCCGTACCGGAGAACTTAGCCTGGGCTATGACACGGATAACGATCTGGTTGTTCTGATCGCTAATGAACTACTTCGCGATGATCAGGACCCAGAAGAAGGTCGTGTGGTGCGTTTCTGGTGCACCCGTTCACAAATTCGCGCCATGTGCCACTGGGGCATGGAATTAGCCTCCAGCGGAAGGCCAATATGCCCACAATGCGGACAACCAGAAGAACCGGAGGGTCATTTCTGTCCCAAGAAAAATGGCCACGAACATTAGATACGACGAATCAGCGGATCAACGAGGCAACGGCCAATAGATCTGGGGGATGTCTCGTCTATGGACCGTTGAACTGTTGAAAAGTCTGCTATTAGTGCATGCCTGCCAACCAAAAAGACACCTTTCTCTCTGCGCTCCAGGAAGGCACCCTTACCGTCCAGGGTGAGTTCATTTGGGGGTCAAACTACACTTTCCTTATAGACGTAACCCACAAAGATTCTACGTTCTCAGCGGTTTACAAACCAACCCGCGGCACACGTCCTCTTTGGGATTTCCCTCCAACATCGCTGCCACGACGGGAAGTAGCTGCTTACTTAGTAAGTGAGGCTCTTCATTGGGACTTTGTACCTCTAACTATCTTTCGCCAGGACGGACCTTTTGGACCCGGCTCCTTGCAGCTCTTTATTGAGCATGACCCAGAGTACCATTATTTCAATTTCAACGATGCTGACCGCCAACGGTTACGCCCGGTTGTGCTCTTCGATATACTGGTGAATAACGCTGACCGTAAAGGTAGCCATATCCTGTTCGACTCTGACGAACACTTGTGGTTGATCGATCATGGAGTATGCTTCCATATCGAGGAAAAGCTACGCACGGTGATTTGGGATTTTGCCGGTGAGCTGATTCCGGACGATTTGGTCGCAAACCTACGCCAGTTCCGACACTTATTAGATATAAACGCTAATACTCAGCCCGGGGCAGTTCCATCTGAGCTGGTGACTAGCCTGAGCGATTACTTGAGTAGTGCCGAGATCAGCGCCATCGCCCAACGCAGCGACCTGCTACTCGACTCTGCCCGTTTCCCAGATCCCAATCCGGATCGCCGCCATTATCCCTGGCCTGCGGTTTAGAATACAATCCCAAAAATCTATTATCATCTATTCTGGAGTTTATTATGCCCCATTACAAACTCGCTTTTCTTGGTTTTGGCAATGTTGGTCAAGCCTTGGGACATCTATTGTTGAATAAACAAGACGAAATAGAAGCTTTATATAAGATCACCTTCTCCACCACCGGTATCGCCACAGGTCGACACGGCTCTGCGATCAACCGGGATGGTATCGACCTGAAACGAGCCCTAACCCTAATGGAAAATGGTGAATCTCTCGATATATTGCCAGCCCAGGCGCATCTATCTGATTCTCTTGACTTTATTCGCAACTGCGCTGCAGATGTACTCTTTGAGAACACACCCGTGAATTATTGGACAGGTCAACCGGCAGTGGATCACCTGCGAAGCGCCTTGTCAATGGGTATGCATGCCATCACAGCCAATAAAGGTCCAGTGGTGCACGCCTACCGTCCATTGACAGAGTTAGCCAATGCCGAAGGACTTAAGTTCTATTTCGAATCCACAGTTATGGATGGCGCACCTATCTTTTCCCTCTTCCGTGGGGGGCTACCAGTTGCAAACCTGCGCTCTTTCCGCGGCGTTTTAAATTCAACTACCAACTTGATACTTAACCGTATGGAAGATGGGGATTCCTTTGAAGACGCCGTCGCCTATGCGCAGAGTGTTGGCATCGCCGAAACCGACCCTGGCGGCGATGTGGATGGGTGGGACGCCGCCATTAAGGTTTCCGCCTTGGTCACCGTACTTATGGGTATTCCACTTAAGCCGGATGAAGTCGATCGTCAAGGCATCCGTAATATCTCACCAAGCGATATTAATCGTGCTAAAAACGAAGGGAAACGATGGAAGTTGGTTTGTTTGGCCAAACGAGATGGCAAGGGAATAAAAGCTCGCGTAGCCCCGGAAATGGTGCCGCCCAACTCACCACTGTATAATGTGAACGGTACCACCAGCATCGTACAATTTGATAGTGACGTTCTCGGTCAGCTTTCAGTGATCGAAGCTGATCCAGGTCCACACACTACTGCATATGGTTTGTTAGCTGATTTTCTCAACGCTGTGCGCGATTAACCTAGCTCAACCTGAGCATCACTTTCGAGCCAGCTTTCTCACAACTCTCCCGTTTCAAATTATGGAGACGGAAATTTCATTCTAAATTGGTAAAGATTATTCCGACGAAGCTTCTTTATCTTCTTGCTCAGGGATAGTATCCGCCTCGCTTTCAAAATCATCTGACATCCAGGCTATCTGTTTCTCTTTAGGTACTCGCCGCATGCTCAGGGATACTCGTTCTCTTTCCGGATCAAGGTCAAGGATACGAACCAGGACAATGTCTCCCGCCTTGACAACATCTTGAGGATCACCAGAAGCAGAATAACCAACCTCGCTGGAATGCACCAATCCAACAATTCCTGAAGCGAGTTCTACAAATGCCCCGAAATCCAATACTCTAGTCACTTTACCGCTGACAATTTCACCAGAATGGTGATCCTCATTAAAGGCATCCCAGGGGTTTGGAAGTAAAGCTTTGCGGCTAAGGCTCACCCTTTGATTTTCTACATCAACATCCAAGATTTGGATATCAATTTCATCCCCAATCTTAAAGCTCTCAGAAGGATGCTTTACTACTTGCCAGTCCAATTCAGACAGATGTACCAACCCATCCACACCCTCGAGGTCAACAAAAATACCAAAATTAACCACACTAGCTACCTTGACATTATGAAAGATTTGGCCAGCTTCAAGTTCCTGAAGGCGTTGTTTACGTTTCGCCTCTTGAGCCGTAAGAGCAGAAAATACTAAGCGCCTGCGCTGCCGGTCCACTTCGATTGCCTTGAGCATAAGAATTGTTCCAACCATCTCTTCTTTGAGGTGCTGAACCCGCTCCCGGTCATGGATCTGACGTATTTCAGGGACTTGGGACGCCGGCACAAATCCCTGCAACGATTCGAACTTCACCAGCAAACCACCCTTATTATGCCCGACAACTTCCAATTCAATGTTCCTCGCATCGGCTAAATACTCTTCAGCCCTTTTCCAACTTTTGTATCCAATACCCTGGCTGAGAGAGACGAGCAAGTCTTTATCCCCCCCGGGTATATAAATTACACTAACTAACACCCGATCACCTAACGATAATTTTTCCAACACTTCGCGATCGAGCCGATTCAGGTCTTTTGCGGGTACGATGGCATCTCTTTTTTGCCCAATGCCAACTACAATCGCGTCGTCATTAATCCGAAGGATTTCTCCTTCCAAAATTTGTCCACGCTTCGGTTGTTCATACTCATACTGATCTATATATTCTTCGTACCAATTTTGGTCGATATCGCTCTCACTGTTATCTTGGGTCATCAAATATTTAATTATCTATTCTTTATATAGATAGATCTCCTTTTGCTCTCACCAATTCACAAGAAAACCACTTACCAGCAATGAATTGGAACAAGCCTATTGTCATACAACGAAAACATAATATCAGACACTTCTCTTAAAGTGCCTGGTCGTTCGCCTATCATCAGTGTATCGGATTGGAGTGGGCTAAGTTTCACTGATCCTATGGTCCGCTCACTTGCCCCCTTTGCTTCTGCGTGTTGTTCAATTAAGCGGCGAACTACCACACCTGAAACAAGAGTTCAAATTTCTGCTTGCTGCTCTGTTTCAGAACCCCAACATAAGAGAATATACCAAAATGACAGGGAACTGTCAATCAGCGTGAAATGCAGACAACAATCAATCAGGTATCCAAAGCCTTTAACACCTCACTGTCTACCCCTATTAGAGCAAAAGCAATACCCTGGTAGTATAATCCCTACACCATCCATCAGGTAGGATTTGATTAATTCACACCTCTGACCCTTGTTGTTACCCTGGAGGATAAGCTTGGTTAATTGGGCGACGGTGTTGTGGCTGGCGGTTGTTAATAGCGCCATAGCCTTCACCCTGTGGAACCGAATTTTACGCACACTTACGGCAATGGATCCAAGCATTATCAACAACACTATGATGTTCCAGATCACCCTGCTGGCATGGGTTTTCCTGGGCGAAGAGCTGGCCTAACGCCAGATATTCGGCATACTATTGGCTGCGGGGTACTGTATTGGTGCAAGTTCGGAGGCAGGAATCGTCTCGCTAATAAGAATAAAGATTAAATTGAGATCTATTCGAAATGTCTGATACCAATTCCCCCTCATACTGGGATGCTATTTACCAAAGCGGCCGTACCGGTTGGGACATCGGCAAGCCAAATCCGGTTTTTCGACGGATACTCGAAAGCGAACGATTCGCTCCAGGTACAATGCTCGTGTTATGCGCTGGACGTGGTTACGACGCACGCATGTTTGCAAGCCGCGGCTTTATAGTGACGGCTGTTGACTTTTCCGCAAAAGCTGTTCGAGACATGCATTCTCTGTCAGACCCACAAATTCCGTATGAAATAATAAAAATGGACTTATTCGATATACCCAACAGCTTCAAAGAACAGTTCGACTATGTCTTAGAGTACACTTGCTACTGCGCCATTGATCCTTCACGTCGCAGTGAATACATAAAGGAGGTAGCGCGCTTACTCAAACCAGGCGGCATTTATATCGCTTTGGCCTTTCCGATTAGCAGTCACACTGGTGGACCACCTTACGCCGTATCATCTGATGAACTTGTCGATCCATTTTTAGCCTTGGGTTTTGAACTCTTACAGCGTGAAATACCGCCTGATTCGATCCCTACACGCCGCGGGAAAGAAGAACTTATCATTTTACGCAAGGAGGCAATGAAGGAATGAATAACAGATTCATATTGACCCCATATTTTCTTGATCAACCCATGCCAGGACTTGAGGGTGTTGTGGATAGCGAATTGGAAGTCAATCAATTACATATATCCGAAGCTAATGCACAAAATCGCATGGGGGTTTTATACCAACCCTTAGCCGACTTCGTTAACAAAGCCATTTCGCGGGGAGAACGACCAGTGAGCATAGCTGGTGACTGTTGCACCAGTATTGGCGTAATAGCCGGATTACAACGAGCGGGAACCGACCCGACTTTGATCTGGTTCGATGCCCATGGTGATTTCAACACCTGGAAAACTACACCGAGTGGTTTTTTAGGGGGCATGCCACTAGCCATGCTGGTTGGGCGGGGAGAACAAACCATCCTTGAGGCTGTCAACTTAGAGCCAATACCTGAATCACAGATCATCCTGACCGACGCACGTGACCTTGACCCAGGTGAAAAGGAGTCCCTGGTTGCATCGAAGGTAGTACATATTTCAAATGTCGAAGACCTATTGGATTACCCCCTGAGCGAGGGAGCGCTATACATACACTTCGACACCGATATCATTAACCCCATCGAAGCCCCAGCAATGAATTACCCAGCAGCTGGAGGCCCTACTGTGGAGACACTGCGCCGTATCTTCAAACACTTAGCTCAAACCGGTCGTGTTATAGCGGTCTCACTCTCTTCCTGGAACCCGAGTCTAGATCATGACGGCCGCACTGAAACAGCCGTAATGGATTTATTGGATACCCTGCTTATTTTATGAAGAGTGTTGGATCCATTCCCACTCGTCACAAACCAGTATCCCCACCCATGATTTGGTGGAACACCGGCTTATCGGTGAACACCAAGATCTAATAAATCATAGTTGCAATCTGGCAGGATCTATTGTATTTTTAATAGGGCAAACTTACCACAAAGAATTCGAAAACAAATACAAGGAGACATAATTATGGAAGTCATCCAAGCCGGCCTTGGGGAATTGATCCAACCGCCGGACCTCAACTCATTTCGGGAATGGAATCGCAAGAAGCCTAAAGGCCTGGTAGACAAACGTATGACCGAGGCGGATGCTGTCAGCCGTTTCATCCATGACGGTGATTATATCGGCACAGAACTCTATGGCACGGTACGCTGCCCCATGTCCCTTGCCAACGAGATCGTCCGCCAGAGTAAGAAAGACCTGCGCATCGCTGGGCAGGGTGTATTAGAGTTAGACATGCTCCTGGCAGCGAGTCTGGTCAAAAAGCTCGACATCACTTATATCGGCCTTGAAGTATATGGGGTATCCAACTGCCTGCGGCGCGAGGTGGAAAGCGGGCGGGTGGAGACCTGCGTAGATTGGAGCAACGCCGGCATCGCCTGGCGATTTAAGGCAGCCGCGCTGGGGGTCCCATTCATCCCAGTACGATCCATGCTGGGCACAGACACTATGAAATATAGCGCCGCCAAGGTTGTCAAGGATCCTTTCACTGGCGATCCAATTTGTCTCTTACCAGCTTTGATCCTCGATGTTGGTCTGATCCATGTGCACCGGGCTGACAAATATGGTAACGCTCAAATCGATGGCATTAGCGGCTTCGGCCCCGAACTAGCACGTGCATCCAAGAGGCTCATTATCAGCGCGGAGGAGATCGTGGCTACGGAAGTATTCCGCAACCAGCCCGACCGCACCATCATTCCATACTATTTAGTAGATGCTGTAATAGAAGCACCCTTCGGGTCGCACCCCGGTGAAATGTGTTATGTTTACAAACGTGATGAAACGCAAATAAAAGAATGGGTAGAAGCCTCTAAAGACCCAGAGACCACCCAGGCATACCTCGATAGGTATATATACGGTGTCAAAAATCATCAGGAATACCTGGATCTCATCGGCAGAGACCAATTAGAAAGTTTAAGGATGCAGAGATGAGCCATAATACAGACAATTTGAACAGTTACAACCCAAGTGAGTTGTTGATCTGCACAGCCTCACGAATGATGGCAGACAACACCACGGCTTTCATTGGCACCGGTATCCCCATGCTGGCAGCATCATTAGCACAGAGGATGCATGCCCCAAACCTGGTAGCAATTTTCGAGTTCGGAGGCACTGGTGCAATCCTGGAAGAGCTCCCCATGGCAGTTGGAGGACAGGCCACCTTCCACAGGGCAATTGCCGCCTCCGGGATATGTGACATTATTGAGACTGCCCAACGTGGTTTTATCGAGTACGGCTTCCTGGGTGGTGCTCAGATCGACCCTTACGGCAACCTGAATAGCACAGTCATTGGCGACTACTACCAACCCAAAGTACGCTTACCTGGAAGCGGCGGGGGCAACGACGTCGGCTCACATTGCTGGCAAACAATCGCCATTATGCGCCACGATAAGCGTCGTTTCGTAGAAAAGTTAGATTTTTTAACCACACCAGGGTACTTGACCGGCCCAGGAGCGCGTGAAGCTGCCGGTCTGCCACCTGACACTGGACCTTACCGCGTTGTGACCAATCTGGCAGTGATGGGCTACCACCCCGAGACCAAGCGCATGATGCTGCTGGCAACTCAGCCAGGTATTACCATTGAACAAGTGCTCGATAACACCGGTTTTGAGGTAGCCATCACCGACCATGTCGAACAGAACCCCTCACCCACCTTGGAAGAATTACGTATCCTGCGCGAGGAAGTGGACAGGGACCAGCTATACATCTAAGGTGGAGTCGAGCGGCTAATCCGTTCTCCGATAATTTTTTAAAGGTTAAGAATGATATGAAACCAGATCTTTGGGATTTGTACAGACATATGTATAAAAGCCGCCTCTTTGAAAATAAGGTCACCCAATTGTGGGAAGACGGTAAAATCTCTGGCGAGATGCATCTCGGAATCGGTGAGGAGGCCATAGCAGCAGGAGTTGTCACCCAAATGCAGGATGGGGATGCGCTAGCACTTGATCATCGCGGTACCCCTCCACTATTGATGCGCGGTGTAGATCCTGTGCAGATTTTACGTGAGCTGCTCGGCCGAAGCGATGGTCTGTGCGCTGGCATGGGCGGACATATGCACCTC
>DAOVXM010000477.1 GCA_030636125.1 Chloroflexota bacterium
AGAGAGTGTTCTATGTAATGAAGCTCTCTCCGGATTGCCAATAATAAATTGATACATATATAGAAGGCTAGAAAGCTAACCTATTTACCAATATAGTATGTTCTCCCAATAATTACTACACTAACCTGAGCGATTTCTTAATGAAAAAAGAGCTATCTTACGATAGCTCATATGGGTAGGTTGAGTGTCCCATATAGCTCAGATGGGCTATATGGGAGAGGTTTCTAGGGGGATTCGTCTACCAATCCCTGGCGAACAGCGTACACCGCGGCCTGAATCCGGTTCTTCAGGTGTAGTTTCTCCAGGATATTACGCAGATGGATCTTGACAGTGTTCTCCGAGATAAACAGGCTTGAGGCGATCTCTTTGTTGGTCTTTCCCTCTGTAACAAGCTGCAAAATACTGATTTCCCTTTCTGTTAACTCACCGATAACTTCAGGCTCCTGTGCGAGGCCCCGATTGGGTCGGGTGAATTCCTTGAGGATCTTGGCAGCTATCGCGCCAGATAGGGGTGCCTCACCTCGTGATATGCTTTCCAGTAAATCATATAGCTGGTATGGTTCGAGATCTTTCAGCAGGTATCCTTGCGCGCCGCTTTTGATGGCTTCAAACAGATTATGATCGTCATCGGATACAGTCAGGATGACGATCTTTACATGGGGCATCTCGCGTTTGATACGCCGGGTGGCATCGAGACCATTACATCTTGGCATGCCGATATCCATCAGGATGACATCCGGGAGTATCTCACGCGCCGCCATAATTGCTTCTAGGCCATCTCCCGCTTCCCCCACCACTTGCATTTCCTGGCGGCCGGCCAGCAGGGCCGCTACCCCTTTGCGAAACAATACATGATCGTCTACCAGCAAGATGCGTAACATTTTATGCTCGCTTCCTAGATTAAAAGCTTAACAGGTACCCGCACGACAATCCGGGTGCCCTGTCCGGGCTGCGAATCAAGCTGTAGACTCCCGCCCACGCTCTCTGCCCGTTCGCGCATGATCTGTAAGCCGTAGCGTTGCTTGCCTTCCTTGGCAACCTGCGCGGGATAGAACCCCCGACCATTATCCGCGATGCTGATACAAACCTGATCACCCTCCACCAGGCATTGAATTATTACTTGGCTGGCATCAGAATGCCTGCGCACGTTAGACAGCGCTTCCTGAATAATGCGCAGCAACTGGCTGGCTACCTCCTCTGAGAATTCGGATGAAAATTCATTATCGATTACCAGGTAGACGCTCAGTCCATAGTGGATCTTATAATCGGCCAGATAATCCTGCAAAGTTGAGAAGAATCCCACTCGCTCTGTCACCACAGTACGCAGGTTGAATATATCTTCGCGTACGTCAGTGTATAGGAACTGGGTAGTTTTCTTTAATTCCAGCAAGCTCTCCTGAGCTTGGTCGATTTGTCCGCTGGACAGCAGGTCGTCCGTAATGGATGCCCTCACTTTCAGATAGCCAAGTCCCTGTGACAGATGGTCGTGCATCTCGCGCGCCAAACGATCCCGCTCTTCCAGGGCTGCCAGGTGGTGAAGTTGGCGGTAGAGCTGTGCGTTTTCGATGGACACGACTACCTGGTGCGCCAGACGTAAGAGCAGTTGCGCATCATGAGTCCGGAATCGCTGGCTCTGCCGCCTCATCACTTCAATTAGTCCCAGGAAGTGTCCGCCGCGCAGCAATGGAACAGCTAGCAGTGAGGTGATCCCTTCATTGGCTATCAAGTTTGCGTTGTGGAAGTTGGACAAATCTTGCTTATCTCCACCAACCAAAATGGGCTGTTCTTCAAGCAGGGCACTCCAGGGAGAATGCGCACTCACCTCTATCCGTATGCCTTTAAACACGTTTGTCTGGACACCGGCGGCTGCCTTAATTACCACCTCCTGGCAGGCTTCGTCCGCTATTCCAACCAGGCCGATATCGGCATCCAACAGGTCCCGGGAGGCCTCCACCACCGCACTCAAAACGCTGCTCAGCGCCAGCGAGGCGGAAATATTTGTCCCTAGTTTGTAGAGGGTTATTGCTTGCTGTTCGCGCTGCCTTGTGTTTGCCAGCAGGATGGCATTGTCAATCGCAATCCCGATCTCCCAACCAACTGCCTTGAGAAATTCTACCTCGCGCAGCGTTAACGAATGGCCGATCTGGGTGACCATTCCTAAAACCCCGACGACGGTACCCCGTGACATGAGCGGCAGCTTTAAATAAGAACGATCCTGCAATTCATCCCACACGCCATGAAAACGAGTATCTTCAGCCATGTTGGCGACGAATACCTCTTTGCCGGTATCAACGACTTCCTGCGTGATGTCCCAACCAGACTGCCTGCGGCGATCAATTTCCTCGATCTGGGTTTGCGAGATACCCTGGGATGTGCGAAGTATGTAGCGTCCCGTATCTTCATCCGGCAGATAGATTTGGGCTACTGCCATCCCAAGTTTGTTCACCATGGTATCCACAGCTAACTCCAGGATCTGCTGTAGATCCAGCAGTTGGGTTGCAGCCCGCCCAATTTCATTCAGGGAGGCTAGCTCCTGCTCACTGCGCTCCATTTCGGCTCGAGAAATGTTTAGCTGTTGCCGCATATTGTTGAAGGATTCGGCTAACTCGCCCAGTTCATCCTGACTCATCACCGGCACACGGTAGTTTAAATTGCCGGCGCTGATTTCAGCCACCCCTTTTGACAGTTCTTCTACGGGTTGAACGACGTACCGGTTGAGCGCCGGTACAATTAGACCGACCAGCAGTGCGAATGCCGTCAGGGCGACTAGTATTGTTCGCCAGAAGCCCGTCGTGAGCTGCTCGTTCAACTCAGTCAGGGAGCTTTCGATCATCATCAACCCCAGGATTTGGTTTTCTGGATTGTGGCAGGCTTGGCATTCCGGTGGGTTATGAATCAAATTTACGTTAAGCAACATCTGGCGACCGTCATTCGCCCTGAAAACAACGCTCTCGTTTCTTGACTCTGGGTTGCTGGCGTGACATATCTGACAGGCAGCCTCCT
>DAOVXM010000431.1 GCA_030636125.1 Chloroflexota bacterium
ACCCTGTAGTTGCCCAGGCTGATCCAATCCGATGACTCATAACCGGTCTCTTCAAGCAGTTCACGCATGGCGGCGGTCAGTGGCTCCTCGCCAAGCTCAAGATAGCCCCCCACGGGCGCGAGCGTGGTGCCATTCACGGCATAGTTTGTCTGGCGAAAGCAGAGGAACTTGCCTTCTGGGGTAACAGCGACGACGATGACATAATCAGGTGTGACCAACCAGGGCCAGTTAGCGATTAGCTGCCCGTCGGGCAATTGGATGGTGTGATCTTCTACGATCAAAAACTTGCTGTGGTTCAGGATTGTTTGTCGTGAGAGCGTTTTCCAAGGTTGCATGTGCTTTGTTTCCATATACGGCTTTATTTTGTGTTTTTTATCCATTCCATGAGAGGATTTATCCATTCCGCTTTTGGCGTGTAAAACGCTCCGTGTTCCTTTCCAGCATTGATTTGAATCTCTTTAAAACTTAATGAACTTGGTGACCGGTCAAACAAGGGTTGGCAGGAGACGCCAAGCGCGTCACTGGCCTCATAAATTGAGAGTGCGCGTCCATACAAAACAATATCTGGTTGTTCAAATACCTCCTCGCCGCAGACAGCAATGATAATAAAATTGACCATCTCATCTTGTAGCAATGAAGAAGTTAAGATAGTAATCGCGCCACCTTTTGAGAACCCAATAATATAGATGTGTTGAGGTGGGACACCGGCTTGGATTAACGTTTGGATTTGCCCCACAACTTTCTGGGCGTATTGCCAGCTATCCGTGTTTGGACCACGTACTTCACTGATAACTTGTAACCCGCCAGCCGACAGCGATTCTAGAATCTCTTCATATTCATAGGTGCCGTATTGGGGGTGCGTGGGATGGATGCCTTCATCCTCGATTATACGTCCGTGCAGGTAGATCATATAGCGCGCTGAGGGGTCTATTTGGTCAGGCATTTTTTGATACACATCTCCTGAATATGGCGGGGTTGTACAACTTTGCAGAACAAATATCGTTAACCAGGCCATAGATAGAAGGTATGATTTCTTCGCCAGCAACTTGTTGGGCAATGTAGCGTACTCCTTACAGCCTATCACATAGGTCTCCGGTCTAAATTAAACTCAAGAGGGCAACCAGGCCGAATGCGGTGATGATTACGCCAGATATTATATTGACCCAGCGCAACATAGAAGCGTTGAATCTTTCCCGAAAGAAACTAACGCCCCCAACCAGGATAAACCACCACAAAGCTGAACCAAAAAAAACACCCAGGACTAAAATCACGGCAGACCCATAGTCCCCATCTGTGCTTACCAAGCCCATACCGGCAAATACCGCCGCAAAAGATAGGATGGTCAACGGATTGGTCAGGGTCAGTATGAAAGTAGAGGCATAAGCACCGGCTAGACCAGTTCTTTGGATAGAGGCTTCGTCTTGGATTGGCTTTGCTAAAAGAGTCCTGATACCGAGGTAGCAGAGGAATATACCGCCGACGAGGCGCAGCCAGGTTTGCCCCCCGATTAGGAAATTAGAAATCGAGACAAGCCCAAAGGCAGCAACGATACCATAGATAGCGTCTGCGCTGGCAGCGCCCAGCCCGGTAACGAGTCCGGAAACGCGGCCATCGGTCAGCGTGCGGCGGATGCATAAAACACCAATCGGTCCCACGGGCGCTGCAATGGAAAAGCCGATGATGAGTCCGCGAAGCAGAAATGAGCTGTCTATTTACCCTCTCCTTGATTGTAGTGGCGCGGCTTAATGCGCCAATAAGTTTTGCCCTAAAGACTTACCTGCTTGCTAATCCCCCTGCCGTCTCGCCGCCATCGATGACGATATGCTGGCCAGTGATGTAGGGAGCCTCATCCGAGGCCAGGAAGGTGAAAAGGGCAGCTATTTCTTCTGGCGTCGCGTGCCTTCCTAAGGGAATTTTTCGATTAACCGCTTCCAGCATTTCGGGTGAATACTCGGCCTCTTGCATAGGGGTCAGGACATAACCAGGGCAGACGGCGATGACGCGTACCGTTGGCGCCAGTTCCAGGGCCATCGAACGGGTCAACTCAATTACCCCTGCTTTGGAGGCGTTGTAATCTGCGTAAAAAGGGTAGCCCATTAATCCATTGGTTGACCCCATATTGATGATCACGCCGCTTCCTGCGGCCAACATGCGTCGTGCTGCTTGTTGGGCAACATAGAAAACGCCATTGAGGTTTACATCGATTACCTGCTGCCATTCCTCAGGTGTGATATCCATTAATGAGTGGCGGATGCTGATACCGGCGTTGTTGATCAAGATATCAATCCCTTGACAGATGAGGTCCAATTCGCTGAAAGCCCGGGCAACGGCCTTTACGTCTGAGACATCGGCGATGATCGTGCCGCTTAAGGCAGGCAACTCTTCCCGAAGCCGCGCACTGGCAGCCCTGTCGTGATCCAAAACCACAACGCGAGACCCTTCCTCTAGAAACCGTTTGGCAGTTGCCTGGCCGATTCCGCTTGCGCCGCCAGTGATCAGGACGCTTTTGCCATCTAACCCGCGCATGAGCTCTCCTTTGGTTGAAGAAATTGCTTCGATTTCCGTCAAATGTAATTATTGAGCCAGAATAGATCGTGGACGAAATGTTATAAGCTTTGTCAAGGGCATAGTAACCCGGATATCGAATGAAACTATTGTCCTTGACAAAACATTAGTCGTACCGGTCAAGCAGGAATTTTGAAAGGGAACGTGACCAATTTGCTCCTGGAGCGAGTAGTTGCCTTTCTTTTTCCGCGAGTATTAGTAAATAAACAAGCTCACTCTTCGTAAAGTCTGCATCTAGCAGACTGCTAAGTCTCTTGTGGAGGTACTCTGCATACCATAAAGGCCACTCCGGGTCTTCGCCATTTGTTTCTTGGAAGGCTGTGTGATGGGCTTTGCCGGTCTCGATTAAGAGTGATTCCAGTTCTGCTCTGAGATTATTGTTTGTCATATAAATCCATTAGTGTAAGTGAAGTATGAATTACTCATCGGGGCTTGGCTTCTACGGGCCATTGTTTCCCTAAGTAGGTTAATATATCAATCCTGTGCTTTTTGGCCGTTTGGGCAATCCCTACCGTTGTAATTTTTGTTGCTACGACACCCGGAACATAGCCACCTTGGGGGTGATCACAACACGGCAGTAGCCCTGTCCGGGATTTCTCTCGAAATACTTTTGGTGGTAGTCCTCTGCCTCGTAGAAAGCGGAAAATGCAGCAACCTCAGTCACGATAGGTGCATCCCAAACCCCCTCAGCATCGAATTCCTGAATCACCTTTTCTGCAGTCACCTTTTGGGTTTCATTGTGGTAGAAGATAATCGAGCGGTATTGGGGACCTACGTCTGCTCCTTGCCGGTTGGGCGTGGTTGGATCATGTATGCTGAAAAAGATCTGCAGAAGCTCCCTGTAGGAGATGATATGCGGGTTAAAAGTGATTTGAACGACCTCTGCGTGCCCGCTAGTTCCTGTACAGACCAG
>DAOVXM010000423.1 GCA_030636125.1 Chloroflexota bacterium
GATTTTTTGGCGGAACCAACTTCATTAGGGGAATTAAACAAGGAAACGTAATCCAAACCCAGCTTGGCCACTTGGAAATTGAGCAGATTGATCAGCCAGATGGACAAGTGCTGGCGACAATTAGACCTGAAGCTATCGAAATTGGCCCAAATGGACACAACAATCTACCTGCACACATCAAGGCATACAATTACCGTGGTCTTATTGCCCAACTCGAGACACAAATCAACGATATAGAACTGCAAATAATTGCACCGCCATTTCCTACCTATCATGAGGGCGACACGATCACCATCCATATCCCAAAAGATAGTATCTTCTTACTACCGGATATGGAAATTCCGGAAAAGAAAAGGAGCGTTAATTAATGAAAACTTTACTTGCATCCGAAACACAACGTGTCCCCTTATTATGGATTGCAATACTTCGCATTTTGATGGGAGTGCTCATTTTGACTACCTGGAGTAGCAACCTCTCCAAAGGGTTTTACACTCCAGAAGGCCTAAATATCTTTTTCACCGAGGTCTTCCCTCAGGCGAACAATCCCCTGACCTGGTACGCGGCTTTTATCAATAACTCAATCTTACCCATTCAGGATTTTTTCGCACCTTTCCAGTTAGTGGGAGAATTCTTACTCGGATTGTTTTTGTTGGTTGGGCTCTTCACGCCTTTTACCAGTGCTGTTGGGATCTTCTTCATCATCAATACTTTTCTGGCAACATTTGGTCACGACTGGCCTTGGAGTTACGTGATGATCATGGGTATCTTGGGAGTCGCCCTCCTCACCAGGGCTGGCCGTAGTCTTGGTGTGGATAACCTGCTCTATAACCGTAAAGGAGACCCTCCCATACCTTATCTATGGTGACAGGCTGACAGGTGAGGGAGATATCCGAACTCAAGTAAGTAAAGGAAAAATCTTTTGATCATTCTCGAAATCATATACTTGATCAGCGTAATTTTATTAGCTACCTACGGTATCAATGCGCTCATCCTGGCTGGTATACGCAAATGGCGACATCAGCCGATAAAGGAGATCCTGGTTGAGAAAGATTACAGCTGGCCGCAGGTGACTGTGCAGCTTCCGGTTTATAACGAACGGTACGTAGTAGAACGACTACTGGAAGCGGTTGAGAAACTGGATTATCCCCACGACCGGTTATATATCCAGGTGCTGGATGATTCCACCGATAACACTAAAGAAATCGTCGCTCAATCTGTGGCGAGATTAAAAGCCAAAGGGATCGACATCGAACAGATTCAGCGCTCAGACCGCTTGGGTTATAAGGGCGGCGCGCTCGCAAATGGTATTAAGTATGTGAAGGGAGAATTAATCGCCATATTCGATGCTGATTTTGTACCTCCCCCAGATTTTTTGAAGTTAACTGTGCCATACTTCCAACTGGATAACAAGATCGGCTGTTTGCAAACACGCTGGGGGCATATCAATCGGGAATCTTCCTGGCTCACACGCACACAGGCAAATGGTATCGACGGGCATTTTATTATCGAGCAAGAAATCCGCAGCGAGAAAGATCTATTCCTTAATTTTAACGGCACCGCTGGAATTTGGCGCAAATCCTGTATTGTGGACGCTGGAGGCTGGCAGCATGATACGCTGACTGAAGATTTAGACTTGAGCTACCGGGCCCAATTACGGGGTTGGAAGATCCGTTATCTACCTCATATCACCACACCAGCTGAACTTCCTGCTCATATCAATGCCTTCAAACGCCAACAATTCCGCTGGGCCAAAGGCAGTATCCAAACCGCTCGCAAGCTATTAGAAGCATTATGGCGCTCAACGCATCCCTTTATGGTGAAATTTGAAGGGACTCTCCATTTAACCCATTATCTTGTCCACCCGCTGATGCTGCTAAATTTGCTGCTCATGCTGCCCCTCCTACATGGAAGAAGCCCTCTGGTCAGGATCTACCCAGTCTTCATCATCGGCGCCTTCGGACCACTATTCATGTATATGGTAGCGATGGGCCAACAATCAAAACCTATCTTTGAACGCTTAGTAAATCTCTTTATGTTAGTCTTGTTAGGTATGGGCCTTTCACTCAATAACACTCACGCCGTCGCAGAAGCTACACTAGGCAAGCAGAGTCCTTTCAAGCGCACCCCCAAGTTCAATTTTAAAGGACAGGACACGAACCGTAAAAACAGCGATTATTTACTTCCTCGCGATGGAAGTACCTGGATTGAGATAACCCTGGCGATATACTCATTCAGCCTCTTGGTGTATGTATTGATCACTGGCGTTTGGGGGTTAGTGCCCTGGTTGATACTTTATACAGGTGGATATGGTTATGTGGCAGGTTTGAATATCAAGCAATCGATTGGGCAGGTAAGTCCTAAGGTTAATCCTGCGAGACGGAGTGAGCCAGATACCCTGATCAGCTAAACGCTCATACCAAATAAAGGGAATACTTATCTGAGAAAAGCAACTTGCAAGCAGTGATTCTAGCGGCCGGGAAAGGCAAGCGGTTATACCCGCTCACCAAGAAGAGATCCAAAGCCATGCAACCCATTTTGGGGATGCCTATCTTAGGACGGGTGATAGATAGTCTATGTGCGCATGGAATTAATGATTTTATTGTGGTACTCAATCCGTCTGATGATCAGGCACATAGATACTTGCAAAAAGAGCTAAAATTTCCAGGAAATCTTAAATTGGTCTACCAGGACCAACCCATTGGCGCTGGTCACGCCCTGCAGCAAGCCGCGCCATTCATCCAGGGTAGCTTTATCCTCTCGGCATGTGATAACTTAATCATGGAAGATGAATTAGGCTTTTTCCTAGACCACTGGAGAAGTGCTGGACCTCTAAATGGGCTCCTAGCATTAATGGAAGTAACCCAAGATCAGATCCCTCATACAGGAATCGTAGAACTTGACGGTCGACGTGTCATTAATATCCTTGAGAAACCGAATCTAGAAAAAGCGCCATCGAATACCGCTAGCCTGCCCTTGTATGTGTTATCGCCAAAAATTCTAGAGCATATACACCTCTTGACGATCTCCCCTCTGGGTGAATACGAATTACAGAGTGCGATCCAGATGATGATTGACCGCGAGGGTGATGTGCTGGGCTTTCACGTTTCCCAGCGCCTGTCACTGACCAATCCAGCTGATCTACTGCAGATCAACCGTGATTATATAAGGCGTGAGAGATCACCTTACCAAAATGTCCAGTCAAAAAGGATCGGGGAAAATTCACACTTCATCCCACCAGTGCACATTGAAGCTGGAACAGTGATCGGAACAAACTGTACTATTGGACCAGAAGTGTATATTGAAAAGGGAAGTTACATTGGTAATGATGTTACCGTACAGAAATCCATTGTGTTAGAGGGTGCTGAGTTACCAGATGGTGCGAAGGTTAACGAAGAATTGGTTTTGAATAAAATAACCCTCCCTAACCAATAAATAATTCTAATAATTGCTGGTCTTCCGATTATATATTGCTATGAACGATCCAATCTTGTATTTACCGCAGAGTTCGCTGATAACGCTGAGAAAAACCGGTTTATGTGACAACACTCTGCGATCTTTGCGCTCTCCGCGGTTAATTTTGTCAGCAAC
>DAOVXM010000299.1 GCA_030636125.1 Chloroflexota bacterium
ACGAAAATAATAGCCCCTCTGTTCGTCCTGATCCTCATCGCCTTGAGCGGTTGTAGCGGGACGCCCTCCTCATCCGCATCTGCTGCGCCCACGCTAGAACCAACGCTAACGCGCACACATACCAGCGCGCCTTCGCTTACCTCTACATCGATACCGACCGCCACTCTTACGCCCACCAGGACCTTGACGCCGACGGTGACCCGCACACCCACGATAACTCCAACCCCGACGATTACCCCAACACCCACAATCGATTTCCCGGATGTGTCGGTTCTGATGCAGGCAAACTGCCGCTACGGCCCAGGGACAGCCTATCTCTACTCCCACGGTTTATACGAAGGCGGTCAGGCTGAGGTGCATGGCCGTAATTACTCCGGGAGCTGGTTGTGGATCCAGCCGGACGACCTGGACAGGCACTGCTGGGTCGCGGCCTCAGTTGTGGAGGTAAGTGGGAATATTAAATCAGTGAACTTTGTACAATCCAGACTGCCGAAGGCCAGCCTGTACGGACCTCCTGAGGAGGTCGGTGCAAAGCGCAAGGGAGAACAGGTGAAGGTATTCTGGGAGTCAGTCTGGATGACGGAGGATGATTTTCGCGGTTACCTGATCGAAGCAACCATCTGCCAGGGAGGTCAATTGCTATCGGTAGCTGTGCACACAGATGGAACCTCTTACGAATTCACCGACGAGGGTGGCTGTTCGGGCGAATCGGGCGGTTTGCTCTACGTTGTGGAGAAGCATGGTTATGTTGACCCGGTAACGATCCCCTGGCCTTAGAGCTCTCAGCGCAGCATATTTGAAAAGGCGTTGCCAATACTTTCTCCAAGGGCGCGCATACTGCCTGTCACTTGCTCGACTGGGCCTGCACCCCCAGAGTTACTAAGCCTGGTTAGAGCGGACGACAGGTCACCGCCGAGCAGCGTGTAGACCACGTAGACCAGACCAACCAGCAGCACGACCAGGAGGATGTCTGATACTGCACAGCCGCGCCTTTGCCCTGGATCACTCATCTCTTATTCCTTCCAATTATTCAGCGATCCCCTTCTCGGATTCACGATTATCCACTTTCATCATCTTCGATGAAAGGTGTACGCCTAGGATCGAACGAACAAAGTTCAGCCAGTTCCGGTGACATCCAGTAATCCTCTCCAATTACGACGTACGCTTCGTTCAAAAACTCGATCGTGTCTGCCATATAGGCTGCGGGTCCATCCGGTGAACCGGCCTTACGGTTTGTATTTATAGTGACCACAGCGGATGGGTTTTCTCTTAGCTCAGCTATTAATTCCTGCTGCCCAACCTCCGCGACCCATGGGTACATGAAGGTATATCTGGAGGCGGGTGGGATACCCGTTACGAAGTAGACAATTGGGTTGATTGGAAAGACCGAAATTTCCAAATCTTCCTGGTCACAGGCAAGCTCGCGGATATCGTCCCCGACCTTATTATACATGGTGACATGTCTCTTGTTCATGATGGCACCCCAGTGATCTGCAATGAAATAGCCACCCCGAAACGCAGACCAGAATTGCATGACGCCAATCAGGACGGACAAGGCGATCCAAAGGATCCACGCGGATTGCCCCGTAAATTTCTGGGGGATCCTTTGCCGGCGCCTTAATTCATCGAGTCTAGCTGGGCGTCGCAGCTCGACCAGCAAGTAAAATGCCGCAAACAAGCTTACCAGGGTAAAGCCGATGGCATAAAGACCGTCATCTTCCCGTACCAAAAGCGCCGCTGAATACAAGAGCAGGAATATCCCGGCCGCGGTTTTACGATTCAGAACTAAACCAATGGCGCAGGCCAGGATCGATAACCGGAATAGAAAGCTGGCAAAAACCCAGGAAAAATACATGGTCTCATTTTCAAGCTTAACTGAACGGTACGTCTCCATTGGCATGAATGGTGATAATTCTGCAAACCAGCGTTTGTTCAGGATATTTAGTCCGGTGATGGTATTTTGCAGGATTCTGTCCACCCGCAAAGGTTGTGCATCCACATACTTTGTATAGACTTCAGCGTTGAACCAAATTGTGTCATGGTAAAAGATCTGGGCGGTCCCAGAAGCAAACAGGGAAACCGCAAAGATACCTAAAACAAGTCCGGCGCTAATTCCCACCCATAATACTCTGCGGACACCTTCGCGATAGCGCGACTGTGACCGGTATTTGACCCCAGAAACGAACAATGCCGCTATGGCAATAACTGCCGCGTAAACCATTAAGGGGTCGGTAAGCAGTGCCAAGGCCAGGAGAATACCGAGGAATATCAAAGTGGCTTTTCCAACCGCGACTCTCTTGGTCAGCAAGTAAAATATGACCAGGAAGACGACCACCATAAGGATACCTTCAAAGGTAGCATAGATCGCCTCCTGACCGCGGTGGAACTGGTTGATTAGATTCCATACCAGGGAGGTCAAACCTATGGCCAGGTAGAAGCCGGTAATCCTCATGCTGACAGCGAACAGCCCAATTTGTAGCAATAAAACCGATATCCTGATGGCAATAAATGAATTCCCAAACAAGCCCACGACCATTGCTACCCAGTAATAAGGAAAGGGGAAATGATGGGAGAACACATCGCGGTAGAGGGTGTATCCTTCCGATATCAGCCAGCCTGTGGTGATATTGTCGGCCTCATCAACAAAGCGCCCGTAATAGAGCTTGGTGAGCCCAAATAGAAATGATAGAACCAGAAAAACCAGGCCACCAGCCGGTGAGTTCAAACCCCTACGGATTTTTATTACCCGCGGCTCGCGGGTAAAATCGTCCCAGGCACCCTTCCAATAGGCGGTACCGTGCAACAATAGAGATAGAAGGTAAAACTGGAGGACGACCAAAATCCCCCAGATGAAGAAAGGCTTGAAGCGCAGGTAATAACCGTAGAGGCGCTCTAGACGCAGCGGCGAAAACAGAAATATATAGGCAACAGCCAGGCCAGCCATAAAAAGAAATGAAGCCAATAGCAATATATAGCGATGGGTGAGCACTTTGCTGACCGGTGAGAGCTTATCTGACTTCGCTCTCCATTCGAGCGCAGCCAGAATGAAAAAGATCGCCACCAATAAACATATCGTTAAAACCAGGCCCAATCTCAGGGGGGACAGCTCAAAGGCAGATTGGATACCACTCGCAACTGAAGGTCGAATAAAGACACTCAGGACCCAAAGGCCTTCCAGCGCACAGATAATAAAATAAATTATCGGGGCGAATTTTCTTGTCATAACGATGTAGTTATACCATGGGAGGATCAGCGAATTGCAGTTTTAAGCGATTCGCTGTGCATTATACCTGCAGGCTTGTGGGGCGGTACTGAATTGTTTCAGATAAATGGGTTGGAGTAATATTTTCAGAGCCAACCAGATCAGCGATGATGTGGGCCAGTTTTTAGGGAACAACTATACCCGAGTAATCCAATATCAGGTCAGACCATTTTTTTGCTTGCACCGATAGCAGCGTCCGCTGGATCACGCTATGCTGCGCTTCAGGCCAGGCACGGCGCCAAATTACGATCATCAGTTGGATATCGACCAGCTCAGAAGCGATTTCCGGCTCTGCCTCGGCGGCTGTCCACTCAATATAGTACTGGCTCTCTTCAAGCATTTCTGATACGCTGGCGCTACCGGACGAATGACGCGCTGACGAAGCGATACGCGCCAAGTCGGCAGCCAAGCCCGCCAGTCGGACTGGTAGGGGGTCACGAAGGTACCTTTGTCGTTTCTTTTCCCGGTCGATCATTATGAGTCTCCTAATAAACGACGCGTGACTCGCTCAATTATTTGGCGAAGTTCATCGTTTTGAATCATGATACTCCGGTTTCCTAGGCGAGGGCGTATGTTAATCAAAGCCTCAAATTCGATGCGTTGATCTGTAGGATACCAGTTGGCTCCCCAGATATCATCCCGTTCACTTCCGTTTTCTAACAATACTTGCTCACAATCTGCGTGCATCTCACCGCCTCCTGCAAGTACCTCACGGCGGGTATCAACTGCGATCTTGATCATTGTTCTGTATTCCTGCCCCATGTCTTCTAGCTGGGCTGGTGTTACCTTTTGGGTTAAGAAATGAATCATTACGAATTATCCTATCATACCTTTCGGGCGGTATTGAATGGTTTCGGCCAAATGAGTAGGGGCAATACTTTCAGAGGGGACCAGGTCAGCGATGGTGCGGGCTAATTTTAGGATGCGGTGATAGGCCCTGGCCGAGAGCTGCATCTGGCTCATGGCGGTGCGCATCAGTGAGCGACCGGTATCATCCAGCTGGCAGTGCTGGCGTACTTCGGCGACGCGCATATCGGCGTTGCAGGCCAGGTCATTATCCTTGAAGCGCTGGCGTTGGACCTGGCGAGCAGCTTCTACCCTCGCCAGGATAGCGTCTGTGGGCTCTCCCAGGCGCTCGTCGCCCAGCTTGTCGTATTCGACGCGCGGCACCTCGATATGGATATCAATGCGGTCGAGCAAGGGTCCGGAGATACGCTTCTGGTACTTTGTGACCATAGATGATGAGCAGGTGCAAGGTTTAAGCAGGTCGCCGTAATAGCCACACGGGCAAGGATTCATGGCGGAGACCAG
>DAOVXM010000507.1 GCA_030636125.1 Chloroflexota bacterium
AAATTTGACATCATCTCTCTCTCCACTTAGTCAGCTTAATTTGTGATTATGTGATTGGCGGTATAAATTTAGGAATAAAACTGATCACAAAACCGCCAATCACACAGAAACCATATCAGGTTACCGTTTAGTGCGCTGAAGGAACTGTCTTTTTTGGATTCACTCCACCAGGTGCGCCAGGATCTCGCCCCAGCGTTCAAGGATAAAGAAGTGGCCTTCGCCTGGTAGGAATATCGCCTTATAATTGGGGATTGTATCTCGCAAATATTCGCCAAACTGCAGCGGGTTATTCACATCTGCCTCGCCGTGCCAGATCTGCACCTGGATGGTGATGTCCTGCAACCGAAAGCCCCACGGGCGCACCATTATAGCGCCCTCCCAGGCGGGGCCGTCTGCCCCGCTGCGGTAGGCCTCGCCCATGCTTGGCAGCAGCATCTGTTTAACCTGCGGATCGCCTAACACTGCTTGGTCAGCTTCTGGAATGGTTGACAGAATCTGGCGCGTTGCACCCTCCGGGTCATCCCGAATCGCTTTGCCCTGCATATTCATAAATTGCCTCCCAAGCCAGAATGGCATCCAACGGGCCAAACGCAGGCTCAATTTATTAAAGCTAGACACTCCCTCCAGCGCGTTGGGGCGGTCATACGGCGCAAAGCTGCTGATCACCCCCACTGCGCTGAGGCGCTCAGGTATCTTGTAGGCGCATACCAGTGCGTTGGGTCCACCAAACGACCACCCGGAAACCGCAAACTTCTCTATGCCCAGGTGATCGGCCAGTGCGGTTACATCGTCGGGCCAATCCAGCAGCTGCCGCTTGGGCTGAAAGTCCGATAACCCATGTCCAGGCCGGTCGATAGTGATGAACCTTATACCCTGATTTGCAAGTATGCTTTCATCCGGTGGGTGTTCCAACCGGGAACTGCTCGAGCCATGAAAATGGAAGACGGGCTTGCCTCCTGGGTCGCCATATTCGGCATAGCCAAGCGTGCGCCCATTATCCAGCATCAGGGTTTGGTTGATTTTGTCTGTGGTCATGTTTTTACACCTGTGGTGTATCCTTCTCTAGTGCTTCCACGGTCTTGCGCCTCGGTTGTAGCAGGCGTTCGGTATAAGTCAACCGTTTAGGGTCAAAAAAAGCACTCGCCGCCATCAGGTAAGGTCTGGACACACGCCTCGAATAGAACTCTAAGCCTTCTTTATTGATGAAACGCAGAGCATCCTGGTAATAATCAAACACATAAGTTTGGCCCACCTGAACACCCGCTCGCGCGGCCCCGACGGCGATTATCGACGATAGTGATTCTATCGAGCAATTCTCCTGCTTTGCAGCAACCTGTAAATCATCATATAGGCTGGCAAGACGACCGGCGTCCGGTAGGGACCTCGCGTTACCCTTTAGTTCGCTCCAAGAATTACGCATATCCTCAACATTTAATGGGGGTACGTCAACCATATTTACCATCTGGCCGGATGTCCCTTCCAGGGTGTTGAGCAGTTCCTCTACCGAAGCGATATCGGCATCCTCAGGCAACAGTTCATCGCGCTGTAACTCGGAGACCAGCGCAGCCAGATAGGTGCGCGTGCCTCCGCTGATATCGGCAGTGGCAGCGAACAACCAGATGGGGGATAAGCCCATCGCCAGGAAACCAGCCAGCTCAACGCCGGTGCCGGCTGCCTTGCGCAACCCAAACTCTCGTGCGTCCATGTCATCCGCAGGTAATACGCCAGAAAGACCACCCACCAGTTCGATGGCGATGCGTAGCAGCCCGCCGATGGTGGCCTGATAGAGGCTTGACCGGCGCAGCCAGCCTGGGAGAAGCACTTCCGCCGTCTCGTGGACCAGACCACCAAGGAAAACAGCTAATGCGCGCAGGGTGCGCTCTGGCAAAGATATAATATAACCGGCTATATCAGGGGCACTGTCTATCACCGGGTAGCGATGATCCATATTGCGTGAACCAGCCCTGGAATGTAGCCGATTAAGGTCAGGAGGATGTTCAACCAGAAGTGGAAGCCAAAGCCCACCTGAAGGAACACCCCCACTGGCGGAATGATCAAGGAAAGTACGACTCGTAAACAATCCATAGGAACCTCATTGAAGTATTTCGAAGGATACAAAGACAACGTAGGTAAAATTTCGACGGGTTTAAGCGGACCACAGTCTTGTGGTGGACTGTGGTCCAACTTGAGTTGCCAAACGACCAGGTCTATAGAGGACCAACTTTACTTATCAGTCTTCAACGGCCTCAGAAAGTTTTGCATAGACATCATCACTCAGCGTATGCCTCATGATGCGTCCTCCTTCAAACTTATCCAGTTCCTGCATCGCCTGGTCAACTTGCTCGAAATCCACCAGAGCTACAACAGCCGAACTACCAGGCCCCAGCTTGTCTCCAACGGCTTTTAAGAAATCGTCATCCAGGCCCAGGTCGATGAATTTACCCGCAGCAGCGCCACCCGCCGCGCCTAGGATGGCGCCTCTGAGAAACCCTCCCCCCAGCCAGCCCAGCACAGCGCCAGCCGCAGCCCCCCCCAGAGCGCCCTGTTCGCTATCGAAGTCGCTGGCCTCTTTTATCTTGCCT
>DAOVXM010000202.1 GCA_030636125.1 Chloroflexota bacterium
ATACAAATCCCAGATTTATCCATTGCACTTTACGAACTGCACCCCCGCGGCTACAATTCATCAGCAAAATATTATCCTGGCCGATGAAGCCACTGCTTCCAGGCAGATATTTTTGTATTCCTTAAAAATGCTCACAAGAGGAGATTAACACATGGCCCAAGCGCATTCACCCAAAGCACCAACAGATACCTTTCCGACCCATGCGCAGGTTGTTATCATTGGTGGCGGTGTCATAGGCTGCAGCGTCGCTTACCACCTGACCAAGCTTGGCTGGCGGGATGTCGTGCTGCTGGAACGCGCCCACTTGACCGCCGGGACCACCTGGCACGCCGCCGGGCTGATCGTCAGTGGGATGTCTACCGAGACCACCATCCATATGGCCAAATATACCCGGGACCTGTATGAAAGATTGGCAGAGGAAACCGGCCAGGAAACGGGCTTTAAGCCCGTCGGCTACATGCAGCTTGCCACTAATCCAGAGAGGGTGGACGACCTGCGACGCAGGTCCGATTTCGCCCGCATGTATGGAGTCACCACCGAGGAAATCTCCACCACGCAGGTCAAGCAAATGTGGCCCTTGTTCTATTCGGGTGACATCCTCGCCGGGTTCTACACCGCTGAGGATGGACGCACCAACCCGGTGGACACCACCATCGCCCTGGCTAAAGGCGCCCGCATGGGCGGCGCGCGCCTCCTGGAAGAGATCAAAGTCACCGGGATTAAGCAAAAGAATGGGCGGGTGACCGGTGTGGTCACGGATAAAGGTGAGATCCAGGCGGAATATGTGGTCAACTGCGGCGGCATTTGGGGGCGCGAGCTGGGCAAGTTAGCCGGTGTTAGTGTGCCGCTGCAAGCCGCCGAGCACTACTACCTGATCACCGAACCGATCGAGGGAATCCATGCGGATCTGCCCATCGTGGAGGACCCTGAACTTTTCGCCTACTATCGCGAAGAAATGGGCGGACTTTTGCTGGGTATGTTCGAGCCGGTGGCCGCCCCCTGGGGGATGAAAGGTATTCCAGATGATTTCAGCTTTGGCGAAATACCACCGGACTGGGAGCGCTTGATGCCATACCTTGAAACGGCTATGAAACGCATCCCGGTGGTGAAAGAGGCCGGGATCCACAAATTTTTCTGCGGTCCGGAGAGCTTTACGCCGGATATGGGCACTTTAATGGGCGAAGCGCCTGAGTTGAAGAATTTCTTTGTAGCCGCCGGTTTAAACTCGCTGGGTATTCTCTTCGGCGGCGGAGTCGGCCAGGTCATGGCGCAATGGATCGTGGATGGCCTGCCGCCAGTCGATATCAGTGAGATCAACCTGGAGCGCTTGATGCCCTTCCAGAACAACCCCAGGTACCTGCAGGACCGTATTGTGGAATTGCTCGGCTGGCAGTATATCAGCTGGCCCAACCTCCAACCTGAGACCGCGCGTGGGGTGCGCAAATCGACCATCTACGACCGCCTGGCCAACGCCGGAGCTTATTATGGCGAGTCCGTTGGTTGGGAGTACCCCGACTGGTTCGCGCCTGAGGGGGTTGAGCCCAAGGTCGAGTACTCGTGGGGGCGCCAGAATTGGTTTGAGTACGTCGCCGCCGAACACAAAGCCGCCCGCGAGCGCGCCATCCTGATGGACTTGACCCATATGTCGAAATTCCTCGTCCAGGGCCGCGATGCAGAGAAAGTCCTCAACCGCATCTGCGCCAATAATGTCGCCGTGCCGGTAGGCCGGATTGTCTATACCCAGTGGTTGAATGAACGCGGCACCATTGAAGCCGACCTGACCGTCACTCGCCTGGCGGAAGACAGCTATCTGCTGGTCCTGGTGGACTCGATGCACAGACACGTCCACACCTGGCTTAAGCGGCACATCCTCCCTGAAGCACATGTCTTCGTCACCGACGTGACCTCAGGCTATAACATCCTCAACGTGCAGGGGCCGAAATCCCGCCAGCTGATCAGCGCCCTCACCAGTGCGGATATGTCGAACGAAGCCTTCCCCTACCTGAACATGCAAGAAATCGACATGGGCTATGCGCTGGTCAAGGCCTTACGTATTACCTACGTGGGCGAATTGGGTTGGGAGCTCTACGTACCAACCGAGTTCACCCTGCACGTCTTCGACCTGCTGGTGGAAGCGGGTGAAGAGGTGGGTCTGAAACACGCCGGTTTCCAGGCGCTCGACACGCTGCGGCTGGAAAAGGGCTACCGGGATTACGGTAACGACATCGACAACACAGACACACCATTGGAGGTGGGCTTGGGCTTCGCCGTGGATTTCGATAAGCCCGGCGGCTTCATCGGGAGAGAAGCCCTGCTGAGACAAAAGGGTGGTGGTGTGCTCACCCAGCGCCTGGTGGGGTTCTTATTGCAGGATCCCGAACCCCTGCTTTATGGCAGCGAGCCAATTTACCGGGATGGTGAACGGGTCGGTTACGTCAGGACTGGAAACTACGGGCATACCCTGGGTGGAGCCGTGGGTCTCGGTCACGTTGTACACGAAGCGGGCGTGAGCGCAGAATTCATCAAGAGCGGCAGCTACGAGATCGAGGTGGCTGGTGTGCGCTACCCCGCCCGGGCATCTTTGCGACCGCTGTATGACCCGCACAACAAGCGTGTGCGTTCCTGAACTCCAGTCAAGGAGTCTTGCATGATCGACAATCAAAAGTTAAATAACTCGCCGCCCAAGCTCCCCTCTCGTGCACAAGTTGTGATCATCGGCGGGGGTGTGATCGGCTGCAGCGTTGCCTACCACCTCACCAGGCTGGGCTGGAAAGACGTCCTGCTCTTAGAGAGAAGGGAACTCACCGCGGGCACCACCTGGCACGCCGCCGGCCTGGTTGAGGCGGGAGGTTTCTTTTCGGAAACCATGATTGAAATGGCAAAATACACTCGCCAGCTATACCAGACCCTGGAGGGTGAAACCGGTCAAGCTACGGGCTACAAACCAGTCGGTTACCTTGAATTTGCCTGCTCACCCTCCCGGCTGGAGGGTATGCGCCGGGTGGCTGACTTCGACCGCAGTTTCGGTGTCAATGTAGAAGAGATCTCTCCTGCAGAAGTTAAGCAGATGTGGCCACTGGCCTATACCGGTGACATGCTGGCCGGGTTTTTCACCCCGGGTGATGGCCGCGTCAACCCCATCGATGCAACCATGGCTTTGGCCAAGGGCGCTCGCCTGGCAGGCGCGCAGATCTTTGAGGGGATCGAAGTCACCGGGATTAAACAGGAGCACGGGCTGGTGCGCGGGGTGACCACCACCGCAGGGGAAATCGAGGCGGAGTATGTGGTTAACTGCGCGGGTATGTGGGCGCGCCAGGTTGGCAAAATGGCCGGAGTAAATGTCCCATTGCAGGCCTCTGAGCATTACTACCTGATCACAGAGCCGATTGACGGGGTGACAGCGGATTATCCCGTTTTGGTGGATCTGGACCGTTATGCCTATTATCGTGAGGAGCACGGCGGGCTGCTGTTGGGCCTGTTTGAACCTGTCGCGGCCCCTTGGGGCATGCATGGTATCCCGGAAGATTTTTCTTTTGGGGAGATAACACCCAATTGGGACCGCATGATGCCTTATATCGAAGAAGCCATGCGGCGAATCCCGATCATAGAAGATGTTGGCATTCACAAATTGTTCTGCGGTCCAGAGAGCTTCACCCCTGATCTGGGACCCTTGATGGGTGAAGCGCCCGAGTTGAAGAACTTCTACGTCGCGGCTGGCTTAAACTCGCTTGGCATCCTGTTGGGAGGTGGCGTTGGACGTGTGATGGCGCAGTGGATTGTTGATGGATTACCAGATGTCGATGTGACGGAAATCGATATCGCACGTATGTCTCCCTTTCAAAACAACCCCAAATACCTGCAGGACAGGACGGTAGAAGTCCTGGGGCACATGTTCAAAGAACCATTTCCAAACCGGCAATATCAGTCAGCGCGTTATGTGCGTAAATCGGCATTCCATGCCAGGCTGGCTGAAGCGGGGGCATATTTCGGCTCCTACGCCGGGTGGGAATACCCGGAGTGGTTTGCGCCGCAGGGTGTTCAGCCCAAAGTGGAGTACTCCTGGGGGCGGCAGAATTGGTTTGAATATAGCGCAGCCGAACACCGGGCGGCACGTCAAACTGTGACCTTGCTGGATTATTCCGTGATGGGCAAAATACTGGTGCAGGGGCGAGATGCGGAAAAATACCTTAACCGCATCTGCGCCAATAATATAGCCGTACCTGTTGGAAGGATTGTCTATACTCAGTGGTTGAACACGCGCGGCACGATCGAGGCTGACTTAACTGTGACGCGCCTGGCGGAAGATCAATACCTGATACTCACCGGGGATGGCACCAGCACCCAGGTTTGCGCCTGGTTGCAGCGACACATCCCCTCTGATGCGCACGCCTACATAACCAATATTACCTCCGCTTACAGCGTGCTGAACGTTCAAGGGCCGAAATCGCGTGATCTGCTGAGCCGCATAACCAACGCAGATATGTCTAATCAGGCCTTCCCCTACCTTACCATGCAGGAGATTGACATCGGCTACGCGCTGGTCAAAGCCTTCCGGGTGACCTACGTGGGTGAATTGGGCTGGGAGCTTTATATCCCCACTGAGTTCTCCCTGCATGTCTATGACACGCTTATCCAGGCTGGTGAAGAGGTCGCATTAAAGCATATGGGACTGCAGGCTCTGGACACCTTACGTCTGGAGAAGGCTTATCGTGACTACGGCAACGATATCGACAACCTTGACTCGCCATTAGAGGTGGGTCTGGCACGCTTTGTAGATTTCGATAAACCAGGTGGGTTCATTGGTAAAGAAGCCCTCTTAGAACGTAAAGATGCTGGACTTAAGTATCGTTTGGTTCAGTTCCTGTTGGAGGACCCTGAGCCCATGGTATATTACGGTGAGCCCATCTACCGTAACGGGGTGCGAGTCGGATATATCATGTCCGGTGGCTACGGACATACCTTAGGTGCATCGGTTGGCGTGGGACCGGTAGATAACGGTGGAGAGGTAGTCAGCGTTGAATATATCAAGAGCGGCGTTTATGAAATTGAGGTCGCCGGAAAGCGTTACCCTGCAAACGCCTCTCTAAGACCGATGTATGACCCCAAGCTAGAAAGAGTACGTTGTTAGGATCGAAATCCACAATACTGTTGAATATCAAGATGTCTCAAATAATTTCAGCAGAGCAGGAGTCAAATGCCAGCCAACACAGATCACCCACTCGATACGGCCAGGTGCCCTTTGTGTGGTAGTCCCAACCTTTGCGCCGTCGCGGCTGACCCGTCCGCCAGCCAGTGCTGGTGCGAAGGGGAACAGTTCCCGCGCGCGCTGCTTGCACAAGTCCCTGAAGAGGCGGTAGGCAAGGCATGTATCTGCCGTGCGTGCCTTGAGCACTACCGTTCATCGAGGGAGAGTGCGGAGGAATAATATCCATGTCTTTAGCTAGATTAACCCAAATTGCTATCTGTGTTTAAGAAACCGGGTTTCTCACAAGAAATCATGTTAATCACCTGGTTCAAAAGGTTTTTTTCCAACATTTGCCCAAAGTCAGTTAAGAAACCCGGTTTCTGGACATCTAGTAGGATAAGGTGACAACTTAAGTTAATAATGGAAAAGGAGAAGCAGGATGCACAGCGAAACTCCCCCACTCAAACCGATCAAACCAAAATTCAGAACTCGCAT
>DAOVXM010000094.1 GCA_030636125.1 Chloroflexota bacterium
TACCTTTTGCTCTAGATAATTCCCCCACTTGGGAAAGTGGACCCTTATCGAACGTACAAGATATTGCTGATTTTGAGCTGGTGGTGGTGATTACTGAGAGTTCGGATTCAGCTCGTGCATGGATCGAGCAGGTTCAACCCACCCTCGCAGATACACCATTGATCATGGTTGTTAGTGCTCAGGCCGAACCATTGATACGCCCATACTACGAGGGAAGCCCCCAACAGGTAAATGGAATGGTAACTGGGTTGGCTGGCGGTGCTTCTTACGAAAAATCGATGCCTCGCACCAGCCTCGCTCGAAAGTATTGGGATGCTTTTAGTTTTGGCCTCCTGGCAGCCGTGGTGCTTATCGCTTTGGGTGGTGTGGTTGTTGCTGCTTATTCGTCTTTGAGCAAGCGCAATCAAACTGGTGGAGAGCAAGAACCATGAGTATAGCCCAGCTTAGCTTACCCGATCTAATTGGTGTGACCTTGGGTTTCATTTTTACTCTGATGGTCTTTAGCTACATATTTGGAGATAATGTCCTCTTTCGTATTGCCATATATATCTTTATTGGTGTCTCAGCTGGTTATGCTGCGGTTGTGGCATTTTATAATGTTATCTGGCCACAGATGTTACAACCCTTAATTTTCGGCGCACAATCTGATCGTTTGTATGTGCTTTTTCCTACTCTGTTAGGCGTCCTCTTGTTGTTTAAGGCCTCTCCCCGCTTGACCCGCGTTGGTAATCCGGCAATTGCTTATTTAGTAGGAGTGGGTGTTGCAACCATGATAGGTGGAGCGGTAGTTGGTACTATTTTTCCCCAGGTGCAAGCTTCGATAAATGTATTTGATGAAGGCGCATATCTTGAGGGTAGTGGCGTACTCGGGCAGCTGTTTAAAGGCAGCGTGATATTAATTGGCACTCTTGCTACACTAATATATTTTCACTTCGGGGTCCGCCGGAAAGAAGAGCACCCCCCAACCAGACCTCAATGGATTGAATGGATCGCTTGGGTTGGCCAAATATTTATCGCGATTACATTTGGGGCTGTGTTTGCGGGTGTATACGCTGCAGCCTTGACAGCCTTCATTGAACGATTAAATTTTATTATTGATTTTCTATTTTCAATTATTCCAGTATAGATTATTTGATTACGAAATGAACCGAAATTGCCGAGTCGTTAGATAAATTTATAAAACAAATTATTTGCAGTCACCAATAATAACCACATGCCTACCTCGTTGATAGATGCTGATTCATTGTTAGCCATAGATATTGGTAGTGTTACTACGCGTGCTGTTCTATTCGATGTTGTAGATGGTCGTTACAGGTTTTTAGCCTCTGGTTCAGCAGCATCAACTGCAAATGCCCCATTTAACGATATAGGTGAAGGCATTCGTAACGCATTGGATCGGCTGCATGCCGTCACTGGACGGAAATTTGTAGGAGGTGATGAGCGATTAATCATCCCCAGTCGGTCGGATGGGGCTGGTGTTGATACTGTTGCGGCGACTATGTCAGCAGGGCCCTCGATCAAGGTTGTATTAGTGGGTTTATTAGATGATGTTTCCCTGGATAGTGTAAAGCATCTGGCTAGTACAACCTATTCACAAGTTGTTGAAACCTTTAGCCTTAATGACCACCGATCCTTAGAAGCACGCATTGATACCTTCTTGCGTATCCAGCCGGATTTAATCTTGGTTGCAGGTGGCACAAATGGCGGTGCGTCTCAATCAGTATTAAAGCTTATAGATGTTATTGGTCTGGCGAGCTATTTATCGCCCCAGGAGAAGCGTCCTGAAGTTCTCTACGTTGGTAACCAGGCACTAGTCAAGGAGGTGAAGGGTTCTCTAGGAAAGATTGCTCCTCTCCATATCGCTTCCAATGTACGCCCTACCTGAGATGTTGAGCAACTCGATGCAGCCCAGGTAAAGCTGGCAAATATCACCCGTTCGATTCGGAGCCGCCAGATTACAGGTATTAAGGAATTAAACTCATGGGCTAAGGGGGGATTATTGCCCACGGCAACTGCCTTTGGTCGTGTTATTCGATTCCTCAGTAAGGTTTACGATTCAGATAAGGGCGTATTAGGCATTGATTTGGGCGCTTCTGCTATAACGATAGCAGCGGCTTATTCAGGAGAATTAGTACAAAGCGTATCCCCGCAACTAGGTCTTGGAAAGGGGTTAGCTACATTATTAGATCACTGTTCTTTGGGTGATATTCTCCGCTGGCTGCATCTCGAAATCCCCAAGGATTACGTACGTCAATATCTATACAATAAGTCACTCTATCCAGGAAGTCTACCGGCCACACCTGAAGATTTGGCTATAGAACAGGCACTTGCTAGGCAGGTAATGCAGCTATCTTTGAAACAAATTATGGATAGACTTCCTGAAAATGAGAAAAGATACAGAAATGGCTTATTACCTTGGTTTGAGCCTATTGTCGCCTCTGGGAGCGTGTTTACGCGCGCTCCGAACCTGGCGCAAAGCTTACTCACATTATTGGATGGTTTACAACCCACGGGCGTGACTACTGTGGTCTTGGACCAACATCACCTATCACCACCATTGGGGGTTGCCGCTGCGGTAAACCCAATCCTGGCGGTACAGGTCTTGGAATCGAGCACTTTTCTCAATATGGCTACCGTAATCTCACCTATTGGGGATGCCAGACCAGGTACACCGGTTTTACGTGTGCGGATGGTTCATGAGAACGGAAGCGAGACAAGCGTGGAAATTAAGCAAGGAAGCTTAGATGTATTGCAGTTGCCAGTAGGCCAATCTGCCCAAGTGCATCTGCAACCATTGCATCGTTATGATGTTGGGATGGGAGGTCCCGGGCGAGGGGGGCGCTTACAGGTAGTTGGTGGTGCTCTTGGTGTGGTGATCGATGCGCGTGGCCGACCTTTACGTTTGGATAGTAACCCTGCTCGCAGGCGTGAACTGATGAATAAATGGCGTACTGTATTAGGATGTTGAATAAGTTGGTTTGGCATCTATCTTGCACCTTTGGAGATGTTGGTGTATGTTAGCCTCTATTACGCATATCCTTCCACTAACCACGATTCGCCGGGAACGGTTTTTACCTGTGTCCGGACGTCTTTTAGTACGAAAAGGCCAAAAGGTGAGCACAACGGATATTGTGGGGGAGGCTAGATTAAATTCAGAGCATCTTTTGTTGGATTTAGTGCGTGGTCTAGGTTTACCTGCCCAAAAAGCTGACCGGTACCTTCAATGCAAAGCAGGTAATCGTGTATTGCAGGATGACGTGTTGGCTGGACCAGTTGGCCTGACAAAACGTGTCGTGCGCGCACCGCGCAGTGGTAGGGTAATCCTTGCAGGTGATGGACAGGTGTTGCTGGAGTTGGAAAGTCCTCCCATGGAATTGAAAGCCGGACTTCCTGGAATGGTGATAGATTTGCTTGAAGATCGTGGTGTAGTTATTGAGACAACTGGGGCTCTGATCCAGGGAGTGTGGGGTAATGGTTGTATCGATTATGGACTGATGTTTGCTCTGGCGCGCTCGCCGGATGATATTCTCACCACTGACCGTTTGGATGTCAGCTTGCGCGGGTCTATAGTAATGGGTGGTTTTTGCGGTGATGCAGATGTGTTAAAAACAGCTGTCAGTTTGCCACTCCGTGGGTTGATCCTGGCAAGTATGGATCCATCGCTTGTGCCGGTCGCTGCCGGCATGAACTTCCCTATTATTGTTATTGAGGGATTTGGGCATCTGCCCATGAATTCTGCGGCCTACAAGTTGTTGTCAACTAACGATCAACGAGATGTATCTCTTAATGCTGAGCAATGGGATCGTTTTACCGGCACCCGTCCGGAGATAATAATCCCGTTACCCGCACCGGGAGAACCGGCACTCCCTCCAGATGCGGATATGTTTACAGCCGGCCAACAGGTGCGTATGGTGCAAGCTCCTCATAAGAGTAAAATTGGCACAATTATTGAAATACGAGCTGGTATGACAGTTCTTCCAAGTGGATTACAGGCACCAACTGCCGAAATTCGGTTAGAGAGTGGCGAAAATACTATATTACCATTGGCAAATCTTGAGGTTTTAGAGTAAACTCATAGATATTTTTGAAGGCGAGGTTTCATCAGGAGGAGAGTGCAATGTCGATTGATGATTTCGAAGAATTTGATGATATGGATATGGACATGGATTCTGATTCGGGAGGCATGGATTTCGATCTGGACGAGGATTCACCTCCCGAAGAGTCCGGCAATCGCACATTTATCATTGTTGCGGGTATTCTCGGTGCGATAACTGTTTTGGCGTTGGTATGTATCGCCGCGTATGCATTTGTGGTTTTGCCCCGCCAACGTGCTCAAAATGAAGCGCGGGATGCTGAGACAATTGCCCAAAATACGCAAGTGGCGTTGGCTATTACACAGACCTACGCCGCAAAAGCTATCGAGCCAACATCAACCGTAACCCCTATACCACCCACGAGCACACTTACCAGTTCGCCAACTCCAGTTGTTGCTGTGCCAACAATTACATCTGCAGCTCTTGGAGACCCACGTACAGCCACCGTATCAGCGTTATTAACTCAGGCTGCCATTGTCACCCGAACTGTGATTCCTACGAGCACCGCATTACCTTCCACAGGCTTTGTCGAGGATGTCGGTGTTCCAGGTCTGCTTGGTATGGCAGCTTTATTAATTGCTGTGATATTCCTGGCTAGACGCTTGCGAACGGCGAGTTGATCCATAAATCACAAAGGCGGAGAGAGCTCAAAAAGCCTCCTCCGCCTTTATCAAATCCGCGTTCTTTGATCTATGTGACGCTTGCCGCTACTTGTTCACCGTAGCCGATCATTTCCTTGACCATATCTTGGTTGCGACCCTCAGCGTAAACTCTGAGGACGGGCTCGGTTCCAGAGGGGCGAATTAAAAGCCAGGAATCATCAGCTAATATATACTTCACTCCATCCACAGTTGAAATTTGAGCTACTTTTTCGTTAGCGATACTTGCCGGGGCGTTGTCAAGCAGGTATTGTTTCATACGATTCCTGGCAACTGGTTGTGTTAGACGCAGGTCATTACGTTGGTAGACTGCTGGCCCAACTCGCTGGAGCAGATCTTCCACCAGTTCGAATAATGAGCGCCCGGAGGTAGCCATAATTTCAATAAGTAATAGACCCATCAAAACCCCATCGCCTTCGGGAATATGTCCTTTGAAAGATATGCCTCCCGATTCTTCCCCGCCGATGAGCACATCCTCTTTAAGCATATAATCTGCGATGTAGTTGAATCCAACAGGTGTTTCATATATCGGTAAATTGAACTGTTCCGCTAGCCTATCGATCATACGAGTCGTTGAGACGGTTCGCACGATCGGGCCACTCCAGCGACGCTTTTCTACCAAATGACAAAGTGCCAAAGCCATGATTTTGTGTGGGTCAATAAAATTTCCGCGCTCATCCATAGCGCCAATACGATCTGCGTCGCCATCAGTTGCCAATCCGAAATTTCCCATATGGGTGCTGATGGCTCCTGCCAGAGCTCCTAGATATTTGCCAATAGGTTCTGGGTGGACACCACCGAAACCCGGATTCATCTCACCACGGATTTCTCGCACTTCACACCCTGTTCCTTGCAGAACACTTTTTATTACACCCCGACCTGATCCATACATAGAATCTACAACTAAACGCTGTGGATTTTCGGCAATTGCGTCGAAATCGATTAATGTACGCAAATGGTTGAAATAATCAGGGAGCGGATTAAAGCGACGAATCAAGCCTAGTCTACGAGCCTGTTCGAAATCCATCAGGTTAGGACCGCGTGCCCTTTCCTCGTTGTCGTTCAAGTATACTTCCACGCGTCGACATTGTTCTCGTTGTGCCGATCCGCCATAGGCTGCCTTGAGTTTTATCCCGTTATAACGTGGAGCGTTATGCGATGCAGTGATCATGATCGCGCCGCGAGCAACCAAGTGAGTGACATTGTAAGAAATGGCTGGTGTTGGAGCGTCAGCCTGAGCCAAGTGAACGGTATATCCGTTAGCTGCGAGCACTCGAGCAACATCAGTTGCATAACGGTCTGAGAGAAAACGGGTGTCAAAGCCGACCACCATCTCACGATTGTCTGAGTCTCCACTCGAGGCGACATCATTGTCCCATGAACCTGTATTTACAGCGTCCGCTATGGCCTGTGTCACCATTCGGAGGTTGTGAAAGGTGAACGTGTCTGATATTACAGCACGCCAGCCATCCGTACCAAAATGAATTGGCATAATTCGTCTCCTTAGAAAATATCGGATTTGATTTTATCACTTCTTATCTAGAATATAAAGCTGTAGTAAACTTCCCGCGATGGCCCTATTATTGCACCTGCTCTACAGAAAAGACAAGTTCGTGCTAAAATCGGTTTATGGTCGATAACGATATTCCTAAGTACGCGGCCCTCCTTAAGGGACATTACCTGTTTAAAGGCTTGGATGAAGCCCAGATTGCTCATATTGTGTCCAGATTTGAGCGAATTGAATTTGGGGAAGGTGAGGTCGTCTTTCCCGAAGGTAGCTATGGAGATGGATTTTATATTATTTTTCAGGGGATGGTGAACGTAACCCGCACTGAGGACGATCGAGAATTCCTGTTGGATATATTAAGTCCGGGAGACTATTTTGGAGAGGAAGCCTTATTATTTGACCGTCCGAGAGGGGAAACCGTCACCACAATCGAACAGGTTGTCTTGCTGCGATTAGGACGAGAAGACTTTTTCGAATTAATTCAAGACATGCCACAAATCAAGACAAATTTGTCCGCTACAGCAGAAAGTCGTTTTCTAGCGCAAAAAGCGGATTTTGATTGGATAGGGGAGCACGAGGTTATTTACTTAATAACGCGCAAACACGAATTCTTCTTAGTCATTTCACTCTTGTTTCCTATCCTGGTAGGATTGATTTCTATCCCAATATTGCTTTTTGGATTCTCAGTTGAGTCATCTGCGCCCTCAAGAGCAGCTATAATATTTGGAGTACTCGGATTAATCTTTTCTGTATTCTGGACGGTTTGGAAATGGAAAGACTGGGGGAATGATTATTATATCGTCACGAATCAACGAGTTGTCTGGCTTGAGCGCGTGCTGATTTTTTATTTTTCCCGGCGGGAAGCACCCCTGACACAGATTCTATCCGTGAATGTCAACAGGAGCTGGCTTGGGCGTGTGCTTGATTATGGTAATGTGGAAGTGAGAACATTCACCGGGGGAATCCGTATGCGCAATTCTGCCCATCCTAAACAATTAGCCTACTTTATTGAGGGGTTCCAAGTACGCGCACAAAATGTTCTTAGACAGGTTGAAGCAGAAAAAATGGAGAGGGCGATACGCCAACGTTTGGGTATGTATGTTGGAGATGAGTTTGTAGGAGAACCTACTGATGAACCAGGTGAGAAACCCCCAGAAGATCTGGTAAAGTCAGAGGGATGGCGTGAAATTATAGGTACTTTCCTGCAAGTCCGCTATGAACGTGACGGGGTAATCACGTATCGTAAACATTGGCTGCTTCTCGTTCGAAAAACATTGTTATCAAGTCTAGTGTTAGCTTTACTGGTTATACTTACCCTTTATATGCTTGGAACTGGGATTCTTTGGGGTGATAGCTTCATTTCTGGTCTTCCTGCTATCTCCTTAGGCGGCTTACTTTATCTGGCAACGATATCCTGGTGGATTTACAATTATATCGATTGGAGCAATGACATCTATCAGCTTTCACATGATAAGATTCTGGATATTGAGCGTAAGCCATTGGGCAAAGAAGAAAAAAAGACCGCACCTCTCGACTCCATTCTCAGCCTCGAGCATACGCGGTTGGGCATATTACAGCTTGCACTAAATTACGGGAATGTTACGATAATGGTTGGCCAGACGCCATTTATTTTTCGAGGCGTCTATAATCCAGATGATGTTCAACAGGATGTATCTAGTCACATAGAGGCGCGACGAAGGAAGAAAGAAGAAGGGGAATCGGATAGAGATCGGCAACGTATGGCAGATTGGTTGGTTACTTATCACCAACAATCAGAGTTATTAGATGGTCTTGAGAGTCAATCTGACTGGGATTTGTTTCCGGGGTAAAA
>DAOVXM010000088.1 GCA_030636125.1 Chloroflexota bacterium
CCGAAGCAGGTGATGTACAATGGGCTGGTAGCGTTCGACCCCGCAGGTAAATTGTATATCATGGGTATTCGTAATGATGTGATTGTGCTCAACCAGACTTCTGCGGCCGAAGATTACCTGCCCGCGTCGGTCAATTTCGATGATGCCACCCGGTCACAGGTGAATGCCCGTCCCTGGCTGCGGGTCCACCCGCAAACCGGCGAACTCTTCCTGACGCTAGATGCGCAGGAGAGCAATCTGCTATTTGTCACCCCCAGTCTGATGCGTTCCAATGACGGCATAAAATGGTCGCTCACCACGCGCGCCGACCAGCGCATCTCCGCAGCGGATATCTACTCCCCACGGGCCACGGGACCGGACGATATCCAGGCGCTTTTTGGCGAGGGGGCCAGGGTTTCGCTGGTCTGGGTGTGGGATTCGACGCCCTGGAACTGGCCGCGCAGCGTCTGGATGGCCGATTCCAGCGATGGCGGGGTCACTTTTGGGGAACCAACAAAAATCCTGGAGACCTGGGGGCCGATCAACAGCGCATCCGTAGACGGGAAAATCGCCATCGTTTATCGCGTAGGGACAGAAGAATCGCAGGGACTGGCCGTCGCGGTCACCTCGGATAATGGCCGGTCGTGGACTTCGACGGTTGCCAGCGGGGATACGCCGCTATATTTCGATGTGAACAAAGCGCCGGGAATTGGCATGGCCCCCGATGGGACCATCGACCTGGTGTTTTATGCCCATGACCGCGGCTCGATGGACTGCGTGCTGGATGTGGAGGGCTGGCAGCAAACGCTGCCGATGGGGCGGATCGATCCCTGTGTTTATCATGTCTACTATACCTTCAGTAAAGATGGTGGTCTCTCGTTTGCCGAACCGGTAAAATTGAATGGGCACCCCATCCAAGGTGAAGATTTTGCGCGATTCGGGGTCGCCTCGCGCGCTGGTTCTCACCTATCGGTGGCTTCCGGCGACATGTATGCCTACCCGATCTGGATTGGAACGCCAAATGCGGGCAAAACGCAGGTATATACCGCGAAGATAAAGCGTTGATAGTTGAGGGTATTTGGGTGGTTCATTTCGACCTCCTTTGTCGAACGATCACTTGACTTCCTCATTGGCCCACATTGGCCCAAATGGCCGTGACCCCTACGTTACATCAGCGTGACATTTTCTAGCGATCCATTTTTCATTAATTCCATGCTAAAATTAAGTATGGCTGTTTTGAGGCTCTCCCTGCTCGGCCCTTTCACCGCAGCGCTCGACGACCAACCCCTATATAACTTCAAGACCAACAAAGTCCAGGCCCTGCTGATCTACCTGGCGATGGAAAAGGAGCGCTCTCATCGCCGGGAAAGTCTGATGACCCTGCTCTGGCCGGATATGCCCCTTGAGTCCGCCCAGGTCAACCTGCGTCAAACGATCTACCGCTTGCGGCAAGCCATCCCAGAAGTCAGCGCCCGCGATGGGGATCGCAGGGTTGCGCCAATCATCTCCGACCGGCAGGCAGTGGGTCTCAACCCTGAAGCAGATATGCGCCTGGACGTGGCCGAGTTTGAGGCTTACCTTGAGAGAGACCCCGCCCAGGCAGTGACTCTCTACCGGGGGGACTTCCTGGCTGATTTCTATCTTGTGGACAGCAATGAATTCGAGGACTGGGCGGAACGGATTCGCGAGGACCTGCGTAGAAAAGCGCTCGCAGCCCTGGAGGGTTTGACAGAATCGTTTTTGAGGGAGAACAAGTTCGAGGAAGCGCAAACTTACGCCTGGCGGCAGTTAGAAATCGATCAACTGCGCGAGAGCGCCTACCGCCAACTCATGACCGCGCTGGCGGGTAGTGGGCAGCGCAACGCCGCCCTGTCGCAATACCAGATTTGCCAGCAGCGCCTGGAAGGGGAACTGGGCATAGCACCCAGTCCGGAAACCACAACGCTCTACGAGCAAGTCCAGGCGGTTGCCCTGCGCCAAACCAGGAAACCCGGCCCAAAACACAAACCGGCTAGCGTGAGTATGCCCGTATTCATGCTGACGGACATCGAAGGGTCAACACGATTATGGGATACATACCACCAGGCGATGCTGCCCGCCCTGCTCAAACATAATGAGATTCTGGAGGGTAAAATCACCCAACACGGGGGACGTATTCTGGAACTTCGCGGGGATGGGGTCAAAGCGGTTTTTGAGGGGGGCAATCCCCTGCAATGCACGCTGGACATTCAAAAGTCCCTTGGTGATACAGAGTGGGGTGAAATTGGCGCTCTACGCATCCGCATCGGATTACATGGGGCGCCAAGCGTAAAGAAGGGCTATGATTACTTCGAAAAAGATGATCAATACTACGGCCCTGTGCTCAACCACACCGCTCGCATCATGGATGCCGGTTGGGGCGGGCAGATCCTGGTATCCGAGCAGATCTACAATACCTGTTCTCTGCCGTCTGGCGCCGCCTGGGATGATTTCGGACTGCAAAGGGTGAAGAGCCTGGATCAGCCTGTCCATATTTATGGGCTGGTACATCCTGATTTGCCGCAGCGGTCTTTTCCACCGCTGCGCACGTTGACCAACCAGGCAGAGCCTGAACCAGCCATAAGTTCTAAATTACGTCACAATTTAGAACAGCAGCCGACGCCTTTCGTTGGCCGGCGGATCGAGTTAGAAGCCTTGGATGATATGCTCAGCAATCCGGAAGTGCGGCTGATCACCGTCGTCGGGCCTGGAGGCATGGGCAAAACCCGGCTGGCGCTTGCAACAGCCGAAGATCAGCTTGCCGGCGCGAGTGACGAGTATGAAAATCCTTTTCCCGATGGTATTTTCTTCGTTCCTTTATCATCCTTGAACGCTCCCGATCAAATTGCCTTCATGATTGGGAAAGCGATCGACCTGCCCCTGGAGTCCGGTCAGAGCACAGAAAGCCTGGAAAGAACTACGCAGGAACAGGTCTCTGGCTCACCCTGGGAAAAGCTGTTGGGCTATTTACAGAACAAGCGCGCATTGATCATCCTGGATAATTTCGAGCATATCCTGGACGGAGCGGAACAGCTACCCGAGGTTTTAAATGCTGCGCCAGGCGTAAAAATCCTGGTCACTTCGCGCGAACGGCTGCACCTGCGTGAAGAGCAGGTTTACCCAATCCAGGGATTGGAATACCCGGATTGGGAAGCCCCGGAAGACCCCTGGGATTACACCGCCATGGAATTATTCATGCAAAGCGCTCGCCGGGTGCGGCCTGATTTCGAGTTGGCTCCAGGGGAGATGGTCTACCTGACCCGCATTTGCCAACTGGTAGGGGGGATGCCGCTCGGCCTGGAACTGGCTGCATCCTGGGTGGATATGCTCTCGGTCGCAGACATTGCCGCTGAAATTGAAGCGAGCTTGGATTTTTTGGAAACCGATATCCGCAACATTCCGGACCGGCACCGCAGCCTCCGGGCTGTCTTCGACTCCTCCTGGGGACGCCTGAGTGAGGCAAAGCAACGCATCTTCCCACGCCTCACAGTTTTCCGGGGCGGATTCAGTCGAGACGTCGCGCAGAAAATCAGCGGGGCAACAATTCGCGATCTGGCCACATTGGTGAGCAAATCGCTCGTGCAATATAACAACTCAACGGATTGTTATCAAATCCACGAATTGCTGCGACAATACGGTGTAAAAAAACTGGGAGAAAATCCTGTGGAGGAGTCAAATACTCGCGATCTCCACAGCGCTTATTATTGTGATCAAGTTCAAAAACGTTTTCACACCTTAATGGATGGAAAACCACAGCTTGCCTTCGAACGCTTTGAGGTTGATATTGCCAATATCCAAACCGGATGGGATTGGGCAATCGAAAAGGGCAGTGTACAGAACATCGATAAGGCTGTCGATGGTATCTGCTGGAATTTCGCTAGGAACTGGCAGCACAAAGAAGGCCTGGACATTTGTCAGTCGGTGATCGAAAGACTGGCCCAAATGGGTGTAGTTCACTCCTCGGAAGTTGAGACCTCGGAAAATATGGCCTTTTGTCAGCGCTTATACGCCAAGGCCCTGGGTTGGCAGGGATATTACAGATTGTACTTTGACCACCAAAAGGCGGCTGAAAGCCTCGCTCAAAGTAAATCCATTATCGATGAACTGGTCGAAAATGGCACCAATGCCCGCTATGTAGAAACAATGGTGCTCTATTTCCAGGGATCTCTCGAGTTCCTTTCTGGTGATCTGCAAGAGGCGAAAGAGCGCCACCAGGAGAGTCTATCACTCAGCCGGGAACTCAGACTTCAGACGATGATAATATTTAACCTAACAGCCCTGGGTGAGGTAGCAAAGACCACAGGGACACCGCTCGAAGCCCAAATCTGGTACGAACAGAGTCTGACCGAAGCCAGAATGCAAAAGAATCGCTGGGGAGAGGTCATCGCCTTGAGCAATTTGGGCGAGGCTGCCCGTAGTTTGATGGATTACGATGAGGCTAAAAACCTGTACGAACAAAGCCTGGAATTATCCCGCTTATACCACGTTCAGTTGGGAGTGATGAGTGCTTTGGCAAAATTAGGTTTTCTTGCGGTTTTCCTGGGAAGATTTGACGAAGCCATCGAAAGATTTCGGGAAGGTATGGCCTTCTCGAAAGATGTCGGCGCGTCCCAGCCAGCGATTGATTGGCAGATGCACTCCGGGGTCGCACAGTGGCTGAATGGCGATCTGGAAAAAGCCGGGGCTGCCTTCGAAGAAACCATCTCTATCAGTAGACAAAACCTTTCCTTTGAAAACGTATTTTCCTCTGTCTGCTATGCTGAATACCTAACCATAATTGGATCTTATCGCCAGGCAAGCGAGCAGTTGCAGATCGTGAAAGCATATTCTCAGGATGTTTTCCTGGACCGGTTTTTGACCGGTCGGCTTACTCGTGTACTGGGTTGGGTTGCCCTGGCGCAAGGTAAATATCCTGAGGCCAGGTCCCAATTTGAAAAAAGCATAGAACTTTACCAGCTCATTTCCGACGATGAGCAGATAGCCTGGTCGCAGGCTGGCCTGGCGAGGGCTAGGATGGGCCTCGAGAACTGGGAAGAAGCACGCCAGCTGCTTCAGGAAGCGTTATGGACTTCCATCGAGATTCAGGGATTCATCCCTCTGCTTTTCACGCTGCCGATAACGGTGCTATATCTCGCGCATGAGAACCCCGACGAGGCCCTGACCGTGTATCAAGATATACAAAACTCGCCTTTTCTAGCTAACGCGCGGTTTTTCGAAGATATCGTCTATCGATTCCTGCCCGATGAACTCATCACCGCCCCAATGGAGAGGACCATCCCAGAAGGTGATCTGCGACGTCATCTATGGTCAACGGCTGCCAGCGTGCTCTCCGATTGGATACAAGTGTGGATGGAAGAACCTGAAATCATAGAAAACGAAGAATCTATGTAAGGTAGCCCCAAGTCGGCGAAATCTGCGGAGACAGGCAGCCACGGCTCCACCTGAGAGAAGCCTGCGGTTTCGATTTCATTCCATTGCATAGGCGTTCTGCATATATCGCGTGTACGCCAGGTTGTCAGGCAGCAGGTCAAGTTGCTCAAAGGTGGGCGTATGCCCGCTATGATGGTAATCGATAAAGCTGGACAGATCCGTTTTCAGCATTACGGCAACTCAATGCGCAATATCCCTTCAAACCAGTCCATCTTAAGTATTTTGGACAAATTGAACCTGGAGGAACACGGCAACACAAGGCATACTCCCCGGTAGATCCAAATACCGCTCCGATTTGATCATTTTATGGGGAGGTATACTCTTACTTGACATCAAATTAAGAGAGGGGGATTTTTCCTTTCTTACATTCTCAAAAGAAGTAAGTACAGCGTAAAATAAGTTATTTGTATTTTCCCGGAAACTGGCACAACATCGGTGCAGAGAGAAGCCACAAAAGTTTCCGGGAAAATTATGTAAACAACTTAATTTCCAAAGTAGTAAGTGGTTAGTCCACTTGTGGTAAAACAATTAATCTGGTTGCTCATTGGCGAGAGAATCGATATCATCTTGGTCTTCCGAACCGCCCTCGCCCGGTTTTTTTTGATCGCTATCATTTTGGTCCTCAGAGCCGCCCTCATGCGGTTTTTTTTGAATCCTGTGAATTAAATTATCCATCGAGATGAAGAGGATATCGATGTTGTAGCCCACCAGGAAGGCAATCGCAAAAGGAGAGATGGAGGCCAGAAACGTCTGCCCCGGTAGTAAGAATATAAACCAGCCCACGATCAAACCCGCCAGCGTACCCAAAGCCAGGCGTAATAAGTAACCGCGGTTCGATTCTACGGAGTAGGTCACATTCTCAATTTCTTTAGCCGTTGTCCGGAGAACGAAAGCGGACGCTCCCAGTAGACCATAGAGGAGAGGCAAAATATAAGATTGTAGGATAACCAGTATAAAACCCGCAAACAAGCTTGCTCGTCGGGATAATTCTTTGGTCTTTTCACGCTCATTTTGTCGCTCCAAAGAGGCCAATTTTGAGTTCAACCCCTCCAAGTCGGTTTTCCGTTGATTATTAATCTGTTGGCTGTGGTCAGGATTAGCCAGGCGTTGTGTCAACTCAGCCATGTCCTTTTGGATTTGGGCTCTAAGATCTACCGCCTGATTAGGGTCTTCAGGCAACTTTTCCAGTTCCTTCTGAAGGTCTTCGAGTTTAATCTCTATCCCCTTGATTTCATCCATCCCATCCGGATCATCATCAATAATCTTGTTCTTTGATTCAATCTGCTTCTTATGATCATCGATCTGGGAAGTTAATTCTTCGTTGTCGGTTGGAGTTGATAGGATGTTTTTCCAGAAAACTGCCCAAACCAGCAGAAGGGCATTATTCCGCTCAAGTTGTGTCCTGATGGATTCCAACTCATCTTCCAATCTATTGATTTCATTATTGATATGCAGCGTCTCTCGCTCCCAGTCGGGTGTGTAGTAAAAGTTGTAGCTACGGTCTCCCGTAAGGCTAGTGGACTCTGTCTCCGTGATTTTGAATCTCAGTTCGACCAGATCGAATTCCTGCCGCAACTTGTTTATGTCAATCGTCAGCTCTACCTCATTATTAAGCAGTTCCGCCAGCTTGATCTCGAGGCTATTACCCACTACCCAGTAAACCTGAAAGATCAACAGCACTAGCAGCACAGCAAGAGTAAAGAATGTATAGGCGTTCGTCGTCCTACGTGCAGGACTCCTTCCAACCAAGTTTGTAAGAAATCCCCAAAATCCAGGTTTCCTGGGCTCATCGCAGATAGCTCTAACACTATCTACAGTAGCAGGTTTGATCAACTGGCTCACTTTCCCGAAAGCCTTCCAGAACTCAAGGGCAAATTCCGGGGTCCACTCTTCGGTATCCCATTTTTCGTCTGCAGTGATCAACGTCTTCAGGGTGTCATCATCGACCACAATACCTGACTTGGCGGTGAAGGCAATCAAGTTTTGGGTATCTATTACTGCCCTTTTTTCATGCTGTTGTTTCTTGTTACCTAACATGACTCACCTATCCTTTCTTTGTACATCTACAGCAGGCATACTAGTTGAGGGTATTGGTCGCAGCTCGATTTCTTCAGTGTATTATGGATTGTTAGTATGCAGACCAGCAAATTGAGCTGTTTGCTTTCCAGCGATCGTCTGATAAAAATCACCATCAAGTGATCCTATCCCCCCTCTTTTCCGAGATAATTCCGGCAACTTTGATCGAGATGATTACGCAGTATTTGCGGGTGTCGCCTCGCCCCTTGTGAAATATATAAGTATTCAGTTAGATATACTTTACATCAAATTTCCCCATATTGCAACAATCTCTTATGTTAGTGATCGACTATCTTTAACCAGTGGTTAGGGGAAATTGCCCTAAAAGCAGGTGTGCGTGGAGACAAGCCATGCCAGATTATTTTGGCGAGATCATGACGAAGCAGAATATGGCCGATATTTTCGCTTGGCTGCGTACTTTTGAGTAGGTTGCAAAGCAAGCGAAGGTACGCTCCGGAGGCTGAATTCAAAACCGTTAGTCAGCTAAGGTAATCTGGGAGAATGACGTGGCAAGAAGCGCACCAAGATCTGATTAAGGATGCCCCAAGCCGGCCATTGGAGTTAGGATAGTATCTAACAAACCGTACGGTGGCACGGTTCGAATCCCCGTAGGGGCACACGAATTAAGCAGGACTGCTCCGAATTTAACAATGGAGCAGTTTTTGTCTTCGATTCGCTTTATGCAGCGGGGGAAGCGAGAAGAATTGACATTTGTCCACACGAATTTATCGGGAGAAAACCAAGGTCCTTCAATTGACCCTTTGAGGAGTCACAGGGTCAATCGGATATAATTCGATC
>DAOVXM010000215.1 GCA_030636125.1 Chloroflexota bacterium
CAGCCTCACCCGCAGCTCTTCCTGATTTGGCATTAAAAGATTTGGCTTTTCAACCTGAAGTGGGTGAACCTTGCTACGATGAGAAAAATCGCCTTGGCGTGCATTTAATTGTTGTGAATCTTGGGCCTGTGGATGCCGGTCCATTTTCGGTCAATCTGAATGGTGAAGGTCAAAATGTGGAATCCGGGCTGCCCGCGGGAGGATCGCTCTCCTTATGGTTTCCCGGATATAGTGAGGAAAATGTGGTTATTCTGGATCCCAATAACCAGGTTCTAGAGAGCGATGAAGACAACAATCACGTCTTGAAAATGATGGCAATACCGACCTTGCCCCCTTCCTGTTTCCCAACACCTGAAGTAACCTTTGAACTTATTGAACCTTTGGCCACCTTAGAAGGGCATACGGGTAAAGTTTGGAGTTTGGATTTCTCACCCGATGGGAAGCTGCTGGCCTCCGGTTCGGTAGACAACACATTACGTCTTTGGCGTGTTCATGAGGCTGCCTTGCTACGGACAATGCTGGGCCATCCTTTTCCTATCTTGAGTGTGAAATTTTCGCCTTCAGGAATCCATCTGGCAACAGGCTCTGACGATAGTTTGGTGCGTGTATGGCAGGTCTCAAATGCCAGTCTATTGCAAACGCTTCAGGGTCATGCTGGATGGGTTTATAGTGTAGCCTATTCACCTGATGGCAGGACTATCGCTTCGGGTTCGAATGATTTCACAGTGCGCGTTTGGCGAACTACGAATGGGACATTGATGCAAACCATCGATGAAGGTATGTTAGAAGTATTGAGTGTGGCCTATTCACCCGATGCTACCATCCTTGCCTGGGGAGAGGCAGATGGTACAGTACGTTTACGATCAACTTCGGAAGGGAAATGGCTATACATACTCTCAGATTCAACCAGCCAATCCAGGAGCATTGCTTTTTCTTCAGATGGTAGTTTGCTGGCTTCGGGGACTTCAGATGGTAATGTCTATATTTGGCGAGTATCCGATGGAGCTTTATTGCGAGGATTTCGTGCACATTCCCAGCCTGTAAACAGTATCGCGTTTTCGCCAGATGGCGAGTGGTTCGTCTCGGGGTCGAATGATAATAATTTGCGCCTATGGAAGCTGGATTCGCTTCTTGAAGAGAATAATGCCTTTGTCAGCCCCAACGCAGTTTTGGTAGCACATTCTGGACCGGTAAACAGTGTGGTTTTTTCACCAGATGGAGCCCTGGTCGCCTCCGGCTCAGATGATGCCACAATCCGATTATGGTCTGTACCAGGTTATTGATCTTATGTTGTGATGATGGCTGCTCGTGAAGGGGGATATCAAGAAAATAGGGTATACTTCAATGCGCTCATGACTGAAAATATTCGTAATTTCTGTATTATTGCCCATATCGACCATGGTAAATCGACTCTGGCCGACCGTATGCTGCAGCTTACTGGAACAATCTCCGATCGTGAGATGACTGAACAGGTGCTTGACAGCATGGATTTGGAGCGTGAGAAGGGCGTAACTATCAAGGCCTCGGCAGTGCGTATGAAGTACTCTGCTAAGGATGGGGAAACATATGAACTGAATTTGATAGATACTCCGGGACATGTTGATTTTGGTTATGAGGTCTCGCGGGCATTGGCAGCCTGTGAAGGAGCACTTCTGGTTGTGGATGCATCTCAAGGCATAGAAGCGCAAACTTTGGCTAATCTATACTTGGCATTAGAAGCCGACCTTGAAATAATTCCAGTCATCAATAAGATTGATTTGCCTGCAGCCCATCCAGATGAAATTGCCCAGGAGGTCAGTAATCTCTTGGGGATTCCCCAGGATCAAATTCTGCGTATCTCTGCTAAGGCGGGTTTGAATATCGACAGCATTATGGAGGCTGTTGTTAAGCAGGTTCCACCACCGAAAGGGGATGATGCGGCTCCATTACAAGCTTTGATTTTTGATTCACATTATGACCCGTACAAAGGTGTTGTGGCTTATGTCCGCCTGATGGAGGGTCATATCGCTCCAACAGAGAGCCTGCGGTTAATGGCCACAGGTACCGAGTTGAAGCCTGTAGAAGTGGGAATTTTTACACCCGAGCTCCAATCCACTCGGGGGTTATCGGCCGGAGAGGTCGGGTACGTGGCAACCGGTTTGAAAACCGTGCAAGAATGCCGTGTTGGCGACACCTTTACCAGTACTGTACGGCCAACCACAAACCCCTTACTGGGTTATCAAAAAGTAAAGCCAATGGTTTTTGCCGGTTTATATCCAGTCGAAGGTGAAGACTATAGTAACTTGAAGGACGCCTTGGAGAAATTGCAACTCAATGATGCTTCCCTGGTATTTGAGCCGGAAACATCCCAAGCGCTCAACTTTGGATTCCGTTGTGGTTTTCTGGGTATGTTCCACATGGAGATCATCCAGGAACGTCTGGAACGTGAATATGACCTGGATATCATCGTCACTGCGCCCTCCGTGGAATACGAGGTAGTTCTCGAAGATGGCACATTGATTCGCATTGACTCGCCAGCCGAGCTGCCGGACGAATCTAATATCGTTGAAATCCGTGAGCCGTGGATGAAGATCCAGATTTTCACCCCAACCGAGTTCTATGGTACGGTTATGGATCTGGTCATAAAACGGCGTGGTACCTTCATTGAGCAAGACTACCCTGCCCAAAACCGTGTGCAATTGAGTTTCGAGATACCTTTATCTGAGCTGATCGTGGATTTCTTTGATCAATTAAAATCACGTACCCGTGGTTATGCTTCCTTAGATTATCAATTTGCCGAGTATCGCCCGGATGACCTGGTGAAGTTGCAAATTCTAGTTAATGGGGAACCGGTGGATGCCTTAGCGACCATTGTGCACCGCAAGGATGCATACCATAAAGGTCAGGCGATCATCTCAACACTAAAAGATATTATCCCTCGCCAGTTATTCGCTGTACCTATCCAAGCTTACGCTGCTGGTCGGGTGATCTCGCGTGCCAATGTGAAAGCTTTGCGCAAGGATGTGTTGGCAAAATGTTATGGTGGAGATGTCACTCGCAAGAGGAAGTTGTTGGAGAAACAAAAACGCGGCAAGAAACGCATGAAGATGGTGGGCAATGTAGAGATTCCACAAGAAGCATTCCTGGCAGTCCTGCGCTATGGGGAGGATTGAGATCGGTACGGACAACGCCTCAGAATCAATTGGGGACGGGGGCAAAAATGGGGATTGGCGTCGAATTTTGCTGGGTGTTGTTATCAGCGTGGGCTCTCTAGCAATCATATTTTATTTTATCGACCTTCAACGTTTTATCCAAGCAATACGTTTGGCAGACTATCGCCTGCTCTTACTCGGTATTAGCACCACTTTATTGTGGCTAGCTATTCGAGGGATGGTTTGGCGTACGTTGCTCCAGGATAAAGTACCTTATAAACCGGTTTTTTGGACGTTAAATGAGGGCTATCTGCTCAACAATATTCTCCCTTTTAGATTGGGAGAGGTGGGCCGGGCTTTCCTGCTGAGCGCTAAAACGATTTTAAATTTCTGGGAAGTGCTTTCCAGCATCGTAATTGAGCGGAGTCTTGATCTGGCTATGGCAGTTGGATTGCTGTTCATCACGTTGCCGTTCGTTGTGGGTGCAAGCTGGGCGCGCCAGGCCGCAATTGGGGTGGGTGTCTTTATCCTGCTCCTTTTCTTGGGCTTATATTTATTGGCGCAATATCGGGATTGGGCCTTGCAAGTATTCAATAAATTGGGAGCACGCTGGTCATTTTTATTAAAGGTGGGTGGTAGTGCAATCCCATCTTTCCTGAATGGGTTAGCCGTGTTAACCGATACGAGACGTTTTATAGGCGCGGTAGGATGGATGATCCTAAATTGGGGAGTGACGATCGCACAATTTTATGTCGTTATGGCAGCATTCTTCCCTGACCCGGAGCCCCTTTGGGCTGCTTTTAGTGTAGCAGTCGCCGCAATTGGAATTGCGGTACCTTCTTCTCCTGGGGCGGTGGGAGTGCTGGAGCTCTCCATTGTAGGTTCTCTTGCTCTTTTCGGGCTTGATCCAGCAATCTCTTTGGCTTTTGCTTTGTCTTTACACATAATCCAGTATTTGGTGATCGGTGTCCTGGGAACATATGCATTTATTAAGGATGGCGTATCGTTAATGGAACTGTATCGGCGTGTCCGCCTGATGCCAAAAGACGAGCCCGGTGAAAGCGCCTAGAACCTTTTGTGATTGTAGATATGGATATTGATTCTAAGATTCTGTTAGCGCTGCCAGTCTATTAAGCAAATGCTCATTCAGCAAATTGTTGTTGACTATTAAAATTACTTATATGAGTGATTTGAGGAAGAACGTAGTTTTATCCTCCTTCCATGGTGTAGAGAAGAAAAAAGATTTGTTTGATGACCCACTTAATAGATCATCTGAATAGAACTGAAAGTTTTATTGTTGAATTATGCACATACTGACCGCTCTGACTTATTACCGCCCACATTACTCTGGACTAACCATATATGCTGAGCGTCTGGCGCGTGCCCTAGCGGATGATGGGCATCGCATTACAGTGTTGACTTCGCGCTATGATAATACTTTACCTCCTAGAGAAAAGATTGATGGAGTTGAGGTTTTACGCTTGCAGGTAGGTTTGCGTATTAGCAAAGGCGTGATAATGCCAAGTATGCCGTACTGGGCTGCAAAGGTGGCGCGCCAAGCTGATATTATCCATTTACATGTTCCCCAACTTGACGCTGCCCCGATCGCATTGTTGGGCAGGCTTTTTCGCAAACCGGTTATTCTCACCTACCACTGTGACTTACGCCTCCCATCCGGTTTCATTCACTCGGTTGCTAACCAGGCCTCACATCTTGCCAACCATATCGCTGCCAGTTTGTCTAACGTTATTGTGACGAATACATGGGATTACGCAGAGTTTTCTCCCTTCTTGCGTGGATATCTCTCGAAGGTGCAGATTGTTCCTCCACCTATCCATCTTTCACCAGTTAACGAAGAAGATTTGGTCGCCTTCCGGCAGAAGGCAGGCATCAAACCGGAACAGCGCATTATTGGTATGGCAGCCCGTCTGGCGACCGAGAAAGGAGTTGAATATCTTGTGGAAGCCCTCCCCGAGGTATTAAAGAAGCATCCTCGAGCGCGGGTGCTCTTTGTAGGACAGTACCAGGATGTGCTTGGTGAGGAAGCCTATGCTCATAAATTAACTCCTCTAATAGAGAAACTCGGGAAACATTGGACATTTTTAGGAATATTGTCTCCCAGGGAGTTTTCCGCCTTCTTCAACCAAGCTGAAGTTACCGTCCTTCCCAGTATTAATAGCACTGAATCTTTTGGCATGGTTCAGGTTGAATCGATGACCTGTGGCACCCCCGTGATCGCTTCCGACTTGCCCGGTGTCCGACAACCGGTGATGATGACCGGTATGGGTCAAGTTGTTCCTGCTACTGATGCGCATGCGCTCGCCAAAGCCCTTATATCGGTTTTAGATCATCC
>DAOVXM010000453.1 GCA_030636125.1 Chloroflexota bacterium
CGCTCTGCCGGGATAGCGAACGTCCTATCCGGCTTTTTTGGAGGGCTGATTGGTTATCAAGCCTTGAGTCTGACATCCCTGAGCAATCGAGTGCGGGCGCGTGGCAGGTTGCCGGGCATAATCGCTGGGCTGATATGTGGTACCTTACTCCTGGTCGGCGCTGCGTGGTTGGCATTTATTCCAATGGCGTTGCTGGGTGGCTTGCTGCTTTTCCTGGGGTTAGACTTCCTCTATGATTGGGTCATCAAGGGCTGGTCGCGCTTTTCAAGGGTTGAATACGCGGTTGTGATCCTGATCCTGGTCGTCATCGCCACGACCAACTTCCTGATCGGCGTTGGCGTCGGCCTGTTAACCATGACGGCCATGTTCGTCGTCAGCTATAGTCGCACCAATGTTTTCCACCACAGGCTCTCTGGCGCAGATATACAAAGCAACGTCCTGCGCGCTCCCAGTTACCGTCGCTTGCTGCTTGAAGATGGTGAACAGACATACATCCTTGAACTGCAGGGCTTCCTCTTCTTCGGAACTGCCAACGCCCTGTTTGAGCAGATCCGCGCGCGTCTCAAAGATGGCCAGCGGGTGCCAGTGCGCTTTATCAACCTCGATTTCCGCCATGTGACCGGTCTCGACTCCTCGGCAGCCATAAGCTTCACAAAAGCCCGGCAGCTCGCTGAGGAACATGACATCACGCTGGTGCTTACTGGCACGTCTGACGAGGTCCTCAAGCGCCTTGCTGCCAGTGACTTCAATGCAGAGAGAGCCAGGGTGCGTATTTTCTCCACCTTAGACCTCGGCCTGGAATGGTGTGAGGATCAAATCCTGCAGCTTAAAGGTTTTGCTCAGGATCCTATTCCAACCACCCGCTGCGCCCAACTGGCTGATAACGGTTTCAATGAGGAGCTCATCAACCGCTTATTAGAGTATATGGAGCCCGTAGAGATCAAAGAGGGTGAGCACTTGATCCACCAGGGGGACCCTGCGGAAGATATGTACTATATCGAGACAGGTAGAGTGTCCGTGGTTCTGGAATCTGAAGAGGGCCAGCCGGTGCGTTTACGCACGTTGAGTTCGGGGACAACCGTAGGCGAATTAGGGCTATACCTGGGTTCGCCGCGCACCGCCTCGGTGATTGCCGATGAGCCCACCTTAGCTTTCCGCCTGACTAAGGCTGCCCTGCAAGAAATGAACAGGGTGGATACCGGGCTGGCTTCCGCCTTCCACGAGATGATCACGCGCCAGCTCGCAGAACGCCTGGCGATGACTTCTTTATCCCTGGAAGCCTTGCTTAAATGAGGCACCCTTGTGAGGCTTTTCCCACGTAAGTAATTCGTTTGTTCTTAAAGCAGCCCACTTCAGCCCACCAGCTTGAAAGTAAAATGCTAGTTGGCGATCATTTGCAGCCAAATTCACCTAGTGACTCTGCTGCCTGTGAGGGTTACCATCTGCGGGGAGGGTGGGATTCAAACCAACGTACTGTTACAGGCGACCCATTTCCAGCGTATCACGAGCTTAAATCATCTTTCAAAAGCCACTCCGCCAGTGAGCGAATCTCTACAATCATGCCGTCTTTCTCAATCCCTAAAGCATTCGAGTCTGTAAGGATCAGCCCTCGTCTATGGCCCAAGGATTGCATGGCGTCAATCAATGCCCGCACTTCGCGCTCACGTGTGGATGGGTTCTCTAGATTTTGCGCCACCTGGATCAACTGGCGGGTTTCTGGCAGATAGAAGTCAACTTCATAACCACCTGGTGTGGAGTAGTAATAAATCTCTGGGGTGCATCGTCTGAGCGCCAGGAAGACCGAGTTTTCAAGTAGCTTTCCGGTGTTGGCAGAGAAGGCAAATCCTACAGCGTTGGCGAGGCCGGTATCGATCGGGTATACTTTCTTGGGGGCAATTTGCTGGCGTTTAATGGAGTAATCATATACGTTAATGGTAAAAATCAACCAACTGTTTTCCAGGTATTCGATGTAATTCTTGATTGTATTTACACTGCCCAGACGGAACTGTCCTTTGAGCTTATTGAAGGAAACCAGTCCTGCTGGGTTGCTCATCAGGTAGAATGCAAGTTCCTTCAACGCCTGCACTTCCTCAATCCGGTAGCGCGTGGCGATGTCGCGATACAGAACATCGTCATACAACCTGCGCAATAGCGGCAGCTCCGGATACTTCAAAGGATCTGGAATACCTCCCAAGCGAATATATTCGCTCAAGAGATGCTGTAAACGGCCTATCTCGATCGTCGTCAGGCGCTCTAGATCGGGAATTGCGACATGCCGGAACTGCATAAACTCAGCGAACGAAAAGGGGAATAACTCAACCGGCATGTAACGTCCGGTCAACCGGGTGCCCAATTCGCGGCTGAGCAGCGATGCATTAGAGCCGGTAATATAGAATTTAAAACCCATGTCGATAAAACGACGCACAAAGTGCTCCCAGTTGGGTATATTCTGCACTTCATCCAGGATAAAAATTCTGCGCTCACCAAAGAGCTCCAGCAGCACCTGGTATAAATCATTAGCGTCACTGGCCTCGAAGCCAAGGAAACGATCGTCTTCGAAGTTGAGGTAATAGAATACGCCTTCACCTAACCGGTGAGCCAGCTGCGCCAGTAATGTGGACTTGCCAACCCGGCGTAGCCCAGATATGATCACAGCGTGGGGTAGATGGGAGGCGCGGTCGATCTCGGTCATTTGCGTCCGTGGAATGCCAGTATCGAGCGCCCAAAAAACCTGGAGTTGCTCCAGGAGCATGGCCTTGATATGTTCCTTGGACCATTTGGCTTTCCAGATGTTTTCATTCATACTGAAGTTATACCATTGATAGTTTTCATTGTCAATGAAAACATTTGGGTGTTTTTAGGTTTGATACCGGACTGCTATCTGCCCATCCTCGTGGAGATACTCTTGGGCTGTCCGCCAGCCGTGGGGAAATCTAATTGTCGTTGACAGGTCAGCGATCTACAAATCGATTTTCCCCTGATGCAAATGGTTCCAATCCTTCGCCCAAAGGTCATAAATGTCTTTATTAAGCCTACAAATGTCTGTCCAACAATTTCTTGACCTTATTCTGATGAGTGTAAAATGCAAACTAAGCCAATTAAAAGCGAAATCGCCCAGCTACAACTGAGCGACTTCTGCGCACATACTTAGACCTTTCCATCATTTCAACAGATTGAGAGCCGGTGGCTCAGTCGCGGATGTTAC
>DAOVXM010000235.1 GCA_030636125.1 Chloroflexota bacterium
AGAACGAGCTTAATCCCAGGGAATATAGTTGTCTTATGCATAATTGGTGAGTGATTAGCCTGTATTTTTACACAGGCAATCTTTACGACAGGAGACTCCATGTACTTTCCTCATACAGAAGCTGAAAAGAAAATCATGCTAGAATCGATAGGTGTGAATAGCTTGGAAGATCTTTTCCAGGTTGTACCCGCCCACCATCGCTTTCCAGAATTGAATTTGCCTTCAGGGCTTAGCGAGATGGAGGCTCTTGCTGAAATGCAAACCCTAGCATGGGCGAACGATACTGCCGATGACTTGAGTGCTTTCTCGGTGCAGGCGCATACCACCATTACGTCCCGGCTGCAGTGGACTCAATCCTGAGAAGAGGCGAGTTCTACACCGCCTATACACCATACCAACCGGAGATTTCGCAAGGCTCCTTACAAGCCATCTTTGATTACCAGAGCCTTATCGTGGCACTGACCGGTATGGAAGTCAGCAACGCCTCCCACTACGATGGAGCTACTGCCGTCGCTGAAGCTGTGAGCATGGCTTATGCAAATTTTCGGGGGAAACGATCAAAATTTATTCTCTCACCCAGTCTACACCCTCACTACCGCCAAACCGTTCACACATACAATCCTGGCTCAGGAATTATACTGGCTGGCGAGGACATCGACATAAAAGCAGGTCCGGAGAGCTTAATCCCTCTGATCGATGATCAAACGGCATTAGTAATTGTACAATACCCCGATTTTTTCGGTCGTATTTACGATTACACTGATCTTGCAGAGGCTACTCATGCCAAGGGCGCCCTATTTGCTGTATCGACCAACCCTATCTCTCTGGGTTTGCTCAAGCCTCCTGGCGAGTTTGGGGCTGATATCGTCACAGGGGAAGGACAACCTCTCGGCATTCCACTTTCTTATGGCGGTCCTTACTTGGGAATATTCACCACCCGGCAAAAATATGTGCGCAAGATGGCTGGACGTCTGGTGGGTGAAACCGTTGACAACCGTGGTCAACGTGCATTTGTATTGACACTCACTGCACGAGAGCAACACATCCGTCGCGAGAAGGCAACCTCCAATATATGTACAAACCAAGGATTGATGGCGTTGGCAGCCGCAGTTTACCTGAGCCTGCTTGGGAAACATGGTCTGCGTCAAGTAAGTGAATTGTGCTACCACAAGGCACACTACGCAGCTAATCAAATCTCCGCATTACCCGGCTACGAATTGTGGTCCGAAGTGCCATTTTTCAACGAGTTTGTTGTGAAGTGTCCTAGCTCGGTGGATGATTTAAATAGCCACCTATTAGAGCATGGCATTTTAGGGGGTTACCCTCTAGGTCGTGATTACCCCGAATTACAAGATCATATGCTCATAGCAGTAACCGAAATGAACGGCAAGGAAGATATTGATACACTGGTCGAAGTCTTAGCGGAGGTGTCACATGACTGAGCCCTTGCTCTGTGAAATGTCAGTTGCCGGTCGAATCGGATTTCGCTATCCGGATGTGGATGTTCCTCTCGAACCACTACCAGGAACTTTAACACGGGAAAATCTGCCTCTCCCAGAATTGAATGAACCAGAGGTCATTCGCCATTACACTCGGCTCTCACAGTTAAATCACAGTATCGACACTGGCTTTTACCCTCTCGGTTCGTGCACTATGAAATACAATCCAAAAGTAAATGAGGAAGCAGCGCGCCTTCCGGGTTTTGCATATGCCCATCCTTTACAACCCATCGAGACCATTCAAGGCAGTCTAGTATTGATGTATGTACTGCAAGAGTGGCTTAAGGAAATCAGCGGATTCGCTGGAGTTACGCTGCAACCTGCTGCCGGCGCACACGGTGAATTAACGGGTGTGCTTATTATCCGTGCATATCATGAATCGCGCGGCGAGGCTCAACGCAATAAGATTCTGGTTCCTGATTCAGCCCATGGCACCAACCCAGCTACCTCCGCTATGAGCGGATTACATGTTGTCCAGTTGAAATCTGACACACGCGGCAATGTGGACTTAGATGCCCTTCGCTCAGAATGTGATGACTCTTTGGCTGGCCTGATGCTGACCAATCCAAATACCTTAGGTATGTTCGACGAGAACGTTGAAGAAGTGATCAACATGGTGCATCAGTCCGGCGGCTTAATCTACGGTGACGGTGCCAATATGAACGCGTTATTGGGCATTATCCGCCTAGGAGATATTGGCTTCGACATCCTGCACTACAATCTTCATAAAACATTCTCCACACCCCATGGTGGTGGTGGTCCAGGCTCTGGCCCGGTGGGAGTAGCCGCACACCTGGTGGACTTCCTCCCTGGACCTATAATCGACATAGTGGAGGGCGGAGATGAAAGCATGGATATGCCCCCCCTCTACGGTTTTGTTACTCCAGACAGGAGCATCGGACGTGTGAAGGCTTTTTATGGTCATTTTGCCATGATGGTGCGCGCATTTACTTATATGCGGATGCATGGCAGAGAAGGTCTCCGGCAGATCGCTGAAAATGCGGTGCTCAATGCCAATTACCTGTTGGCTTTAGTGCGTGATTCTTACCATATCCCCTATGATCGCATCTGCATGCATGAATTTGTCGCCGAAGGTCGTTGGCCTGATGCCCCTGAGGTGAATGCTTTCGATATATCAAAGCGCTTGATGGATTACGGTTTCCATCCACCAACGAATTACTTCCCGCTTATCGTCCATGATTCTCTTATGATCGAGCCGACAGAGACGGAGAGTAAACAAACACTGGATGCATTCGCGGCAGCCTTAATCAAAATCGCGGATGAAGCCCATATAAATCCCGAGGTTCTAAAATCAGCTCCGCATAATACCCGGTTTGGGCGTTTGGATGAGGTCAAAGCCGCGCGAGAATTGGTGTTATGCTGCGCAGTTGGAGCTCCACCGGAAGAATAAGCACATTAAAGCAAGCATTACCATAAATGCGACGCACACGGTTGAAAACCATGTGCGTCGCATTTTTCGACTCTCTGGGAAATTCCTTGTTAAGGGGTTTCTACCGGGCACGCCCGGATAAATACCTCCGTTAGTAAGTGACCATCACAAATCTCAAAGATCCCAATATTGTTTCAGCCGAGTGCCTGCCATGATACAATACCTTCCCGAATGAAACAAAAAGGGGTATGAATTATGAGCAAGAACTCTTCACCGGATATTAAATACGTCCAACCACGTTCTACAGTTGAAATCTACTTACCTGATAACACTGTAATTTCTGGTCCGCGAGGCACTACTGTTGGTGAATTCTTAAAAATACTGGGTGAACATGACTCCCCTCCCATTGTAGGTGCGATCGTCAACAGCGAACTAAGAGAAATAACCTACCCAATCCAGATGGATTCCACAGTGCGGCCGGTCACGATGGGTGAGGCAGATGGGATGCGTATCTACCGCCGTTCCCTTACATATTTACTAGAAACAGCCTTCGCGGCTATCTTCCCTGATGCTATCCTCAGAATTGATCACTCTGTCTCTTCCGGTGGCTATTACTGCCAGGTACTTGAGCGCCTCCCGTTATCAGAAAGTGAACTGAACCAACTTGAAGAAAAAATGCACCAACTAGTGAAGGCTGACCTACCCTTCCAGCGCGAGGAGTTCCCCCTAGCCCAGGCAGTAGAGTACTTCAAAGCGGAGGGTGCCGATGACAAAGTCCGCCTGCTAGCACACCGAAAAAAGGATTATTTAACCGTTTACCGGCTTGAGGGGCACTACGATTACCATCACGGTTATATGGTACCCTCGACATGCTACTTGCGTTGGTTCGCACTGGCTGTAACAGGTCAAGGCTTCACACTACGTTTCCCACGTCGTCACGCGCCCACGCAATTACTGCCTCTACCGGATTATCCTAAACTGCTAACCACTTTCCAATTATATGGAGATTGGCTCCAACGCCTGGATATCGCTAATGTAGGCGCACTCAACGACGCTATCAAGGAGGGCCGTACTCCAGAGGTGATACTTGTTTCGGAAGCCTTGCACGAACAACGTGTGGCAATCATCGCGGCGCAGATAGCAGCCCAAAGCGACCTTGTACGGGTGATTCTTGTAGCTGGACCTTCTTCATCAGGAAAAACATCCTTTGCTAAGCGCCTGTCGGTGCAATTGCTGGCCAGAGGTGTTTCGCCATTTCCAATGGAGATAGATAATTATTTCATCGATAGAGAATTAACCCCGCGTGATGAAAATGGCGAGTTAGATTTTGAGACCGTCAAAGCTTTAAAACGAGAACACCTATCAAATGACCTGCGTCGTTTGGCAGCTGGCGAACGGGTTCAGTTGCCCAGGTATAACTTCTTCACTGGAAAAAGTGAAGAGGGGGACGAAATCCAATTGAAATCCGGTGAGATCATTATCCTAGAAGGCATCCACGGTCTTAATCCGGATTTGATCACTGGTCTGCCTGAGGAGCGTACTTTCCGCATCTACGTCTCGGCACTTACGCAACTCAACTTAGATCGCCACAACCGCATTTCCACGACGGATACCCGCTTAATCCGGCGTATTGTGCGTGATGCTAGAGAACGCGGCTACACCGCCCACCAGACAATTCAGAGATGGGAATCAGTGCGTCGCGGCGAAAAACGATATATTTTCCCTTTCCAAGAGAACGCTGATATTATGTTCAATTCGGCCTTACCATTCGAACTCTCCGTGCTGAAACCACTTGTGGAGCCATTGCTTCGCCAAGTGCCATTTGGTATACCTGAGTACGTTGAAGCAAAGCGCCTTTTGGCTTTCCTGGAATGGTTGCTGCCTGAGAAAAGCGATTTGGTCCCCAACAACTCAATCTTACGAGAATTTATTGGGGGTTCAATTTTGCGGGATTTTAAATTATGGCACAAACCATAGCCGAATTGATACTTTCAAATGAACCGATATCAAACTTACCAGAAAAAAAGGTTCGCCAAGCCGTAGCACGCGTCGTAGTTAAGAAAGCCCTAGAGCAAAGACTGATAAGGATATCTGAATATACCCGTGATGCATGGTGACCAGGAGGACACTGCGAATGTCACATCCGCTGCCTTAACCAACACTTTCTGAAAACCGGAATGGATGTGAACCACGCTGTGATAGGGCAAATCGGTCTTGGGGTAATGG
>DAOVXM010000412.1 GCA_030636125.1 Chloroflexota bacterium
CGGTATTCTTCCTGATCGCCGTCTGGCGCTTCCGGTTTGAGTAGTGGTTGTTTAGAGTTATTTGCTCGGTGAATGCCCTGGCATGGGGATGCCGGGGCTACAGGATGTATATGGTACGAGGATGTCGGGGCTACGGGGGAGAGGAATAGGGGAACTGGGATGGCAGTGGGTGAGGAACGCGGAAGCCGGGGAACGATGTCGAACTGCGCGTCGCAGCCTGGCCGCCTTTGGGCTCTTCATCTTGTTGGGTGGTGGTGCCTCCGTTGCCATCCACATCACCTATGCTAAGCTGCCACCTTTCTGGAGCGCAGCGGCGCGCTTCTTCATCGCCGCGCAACACTAGTGCTCATGCATAACCGACGAGTTACCGGGAATGCGCTCATTTTTGAGATTGACATGCATCCCAAGAATTCGGTGTTAAAATAGGTTTGATTCACTTTTCACACCAGTTAAAAACAAAATCGTTCGTATAATCGGTAAAAGGGCCCTTATCAGGAAAGGAGCAAAATGATGGCATCGGCAGATCTCTTCCTGCGGTTCGGAGTAGCCTTAGCGATAGGTTTTATGATCGGTCTTCAGCGCGAGTATGCCTTCCGCTCTGTCGAGCGGGAGCTGGTAGCTGGTGAACGCACCTTCGCCTTAATGGGTCTGGTTGGCGCGCTGGCAGCCATGAGCGCGGATGTGATCGACTCGCCGATTGCCTTCTTGGGGGTCATCCTGCTGGTAGGAATTTTCACTTCAATCGCTTACTTTGTTGATGCCTGGCGTGGCCAGGTTGGTTTAACCACCGAGGTTGCTATCCTTATCACATTCCTGATCGGTGCTTTATGCTATTGGAATTATTTGACATTGGCAGCCGCTTTGGGCATCGCCACTACCGTTCTACTGTCCCTTAAAATCGAAACCGATCGACTGGTAAAAGCTCTTACCCGCGAAGATATTTTCGCAGCCCTGCAGCTGGCGGTGATTAGCATTATCATATTGCCCATCCTGCCCAACGAGAGCCTGCTCCCCCCTCCCTTTGATGTACTTAACCCGTTCAAGATTTGGTTGATGGTGGTCTTTATCTCTGGGATCAACTTCTTGGGTTACATCTCGATCAAGTTTGCCGGCCCAGAGCGAGGTATTGGAATAACTGGCCTACTTGGGGGTCTGGTCTCAAGCACAGGGGTCACCTTGGGTTTCAGTGAACGCAGCAACCGTGAGCATAATCTGGCAAAACCCTTTGCCCTGGCAATCATGATCTCCTGGACCGTGATGTTCGGGCGAGTGCTGATCGAAGTTGGAGTTTTGAACTTAGAATTGCTAGCCATTGTCTGGATACCAATCACCGCCGCGGGGATTGTTGGGCTGTTGTACTGCGTGTACCTGCATTTCTCGCACCGGGTCTCAGATACAGACACATTGGAGTTCTCGAATCCCTTTGATCTGATCTCAGCTATCAAGTTTGGCCTGCTGTATGCAATGATCTTGGTGGTAGCACGCGCTGCGCAGCTCTACTTTGGAGAAACAGGAGTATTTATTTCCAGCCTGCTCTCTGGCTTGGCAGATGTTGATGCCATCACACTCTCTCTGGCTCAGCTCAGTAAGGATGGTAAGTTGGAGATGAATGTAGCCGCACAGGCTATCGTTCTGGCAGTGATCGCAAATACAGTGGTCAAAGGCAGTATCGTACTGCTTGGCGGTGCCGGCAAGCTCAAACGGGTGATCACCCCCGGAATGGTGCTCGTATTACTTACTGCGATTTTATTTACTTTCTTGATTATTTAAGCAGTTAGTCAAATGTTATTAGAAACGATATTTTGTCACCCCAATTTCCTCCGCGCTCTCCGTGTCTCTGCGGTGAATCAATCAACTCGAGGCGCTGTTTTAACGCCGCAAGCCTGAAATCATCTACGAAGCCATATTTCTCCTCAAGGAAGATATTCTCCCGGTTGTTGCCGTGCTTATTAATGTGATAATAGCCGCCAGGCTGTAGCGATATTGTCTTTGACATATGTGTTTTAGGGCTGGTACGAGCTACGCCTATCTAAAAGAAGTCTAACTGATTACCTTGCAGCCTTTCGAAGTAACTATCCGCTGGCAAATCATCCTTGCTTGCCGCTTCCATCGAAAGCTGGTCACAGCGCTCGTTTTCAAGATTGCCTGCATGGCCAGGCACCCAAACGAACTCAACATCGTGCCGATCGCATAATTGGAGCAGTTCGTCCCAAAGGTCAAAATTTTCGGCTTTTTCCTTCTTAGTGCGCATCCAACGGTTTGCTTTCCAGCGCCGAGCCCAACCTTTGGAAATGCTATCCACTACATAGCGCGAGTCACTCAACAAGACCACTCGACTTTTCTTTTCCAACGCCTGCAAACCAACAATGCAAGCCATCAATTCCATGCGGTTATTGGTTGTCATCCGGAACCCGCCAGACAGTTCTACCCGTTGATTTTCGTACAGCAAGACTATTCCATATCCGCCTGGCCCAGGATTACCGATGCAACCCCCATCGGTGTAGATAACCACTTTTCCAGCCTCTAAGGCCGTCACGGCTGTATTTTCCAATTTCGGTTTGGATACTTGTTCCAATGGCAGTTCTGCACGGGATTTATGACTGGGCGCTTTAGTACCGCTGAGAGATTCAAACCAGGTTTCTGCATCAGCCAATGTAGCAAAACCCTTATAACGTGCGCCGACAAAACCTTTTACCTGCGCTTCTGCTCCGTCTGGGCCAAACCAGGAAGCATATATTCCAGGCACTTGCCCCTTTACAACGGCATAATAGTTTTTCTTGCCCATTATTCGCTCCACTGAACCCCAAACTTCTTATAGCCCGTTTGAAACTTATCCCAATTGCTTCTGAGCGTCGTTTCCAAGCCCACTTAGGCTTGAAGCGGCACTTGGCTCTGACTTTGGCTTTTCATAATCTTCCCAGAAATATTTCTCCTGAATAAGAACGAAAAGGCTTCCCGCCATAATACTCCAATCAAAACTAAATACTTAAGGAATGGCTGCTTTGATGGCAATATATTATAGCCAATAAAGCCTCCATATGTAATTGCGAGTCGCTTACATCGAAAAACGTAAGGATAACTCATTGATTTACTACCATTAGCGGCGAGCAGATCGAGCTCTGTGCTGTTTTGCTATATTCTGAGCGCCCCGAATATCAACATTTTCAAATCCGAATTCCCCATTCTAATTTCTTTACCCCAAATTCTCTCCGCGCTCTCCGTGTCTCTGCGGTGAATAAATCAACTCGAGGCGCTGTCATAACGCCGCAAGCCAGTACGGAAGGTGGCTGTCGCCCCAATGAAGAGCAAGCTGGCCATTAAAAGCGCAGCCACCAGCATCTCGATCTGCAGGCCGCCTGCTAAGGCCTGCGCCGGGACAGTCGTGATGAAACCCAGCGGAATGATCCAGGTCAGGACCAGCCGGATCCAATCGGGGTACACTCCAATGGGGTAGCGTGCCATTTGGAAAATACCGTTAAAAACCCAGGTGAAAAGAAAGCCAGGACTTCGGAATACCAAACCGGAAAAGAATAGCTGAATGGAGTAGAGCATCGCCACGCCAAGCCCCAGGGTGAACCCAAAACCCAACAGATGCGCCAGCGTCAAGGAACCCTCGAGCTGGGATACCGCTACCC
>DAOVXM010000030.1 GCA_030636125.1 Chloroflexota bacterium
GCCTGGTCAATCGTTGGGCTGCTGCTCGGGTTTACCTTAGGTTTATTGAGCACATAGAAGCCGAGTGATTTCGCTTACTGACCTCCCGAAGACTGAAATGTTGCAGCGTACAATCTATAAACCACACAACACAATTCGCTTATTCATGATTGTTGTGTGGTTAATTGCATCATTCGTCAAACCATCATCACAAGCCTACGCTGCCAGTGGTATGCCTGATTCAACTGAATTTGGCTACGGTGCACGCTTGGACCTGTGGGGACAAGAGGTCGATCTCTCAATTAATTCCGCTGTCGCTGTCGGGTTAGATTGGATTGGGATTGATTTTGACTGGGCGCGGCATTGGCCGGACCCGGGAGGATCAGTTTACCTCGAGAACCTGGACAGTGTGATGGCCAATATTTCAAATCACCAGGTCAAGGTATTGCTCTAACTAAGTAATCCCCCAGACTGGGCAAAAACATCTACCGGACCGGATGTTAAGTACACCCTTGAGCTGATTAAGCTCCTTGTGGACCGATATCCGGACACTTTGCTAACCATCGAGCTATTCCCCGGGGCCAACACATTTCAAGGCTGGGGAGCTCCACCCAATCCCGCGGCCTATACTGCATTATTGGACGCGGCCCAGAAGGTCTTGGGATCATCGCATGATTCTGCGCTGATTGTTGCCGCGGGACTTACCCCCTTACCACCGGTTCACTCAACTGAAGACATGGATGATATTGTCTTCCTGAACGAACTATATCAGGCGGGGGCTTCAGCCTTTATGCCCATTGTAAGCGTTCGCCTCAAGGAAGTCAGCGCAGACATAATGGCACCTCCGGATGGTAATGATCCGCGAGTCTTTCGTCATTACGAGAGCATACGCCAGGTGATGCTAAAACACCAGCATACCAATGGACTGATCTGGATTACAGATTTCGCCTGGCCCTCCACAAACGTAGAAATATCACAACAGGTCCGTTGGCTTATCCAAGCCTTCAATTTGACCAAATCCCAGTTATACCTGGGAGTTGCTTTTTTTGATGGTCTTAATCCCCCCACTGGATACAACGGCGAAATCTCACACTCACTCATACAGAGAGATGAAGATAACACTCATTTACACCCAGCTCTTGGTACCCTGGGCCAGATCATAACGGTAGGAAGCACAGGTCAAGCCTCTTCATTACATAATTACCTATATAAAAAAATGATCGCCGGACAAGAGAAGAATTATCTAAAAACCAACACACCATGAAAAACTACCGGTTGCTCACGTTCGTTCTATTATTCACTGGCTTCCTACTCCCCGGTTTTTGGGCTGGAAGACAAATCGGTAACCTGTCCCAGGAATCACAAAGCATAAATCACGGGAAAGCTCAAACCGAGTACACACAGATAGTCGAACCGGTCAACTTAACTGAAGACCCATTGACAAGCGCGACCACGCCCCCGATTCCATCATCACCAGTAAAGAACAAAAATGAAGGGGAAAACCGCCAGCGCAACATCTTGGTGGTCGGTGTGGATGAGCTAGATTCGGCCTCACCTCATTTAAAAAGCGTATGGTTGATCGTTTATATGCCCAACACCCCACACTTTATGCTACTGCCTGTCTATCCGATAAAATCACTCACAGAAACAAACAACCGGTCAACAGGTGGAACTCTGCCAGATATATTCCAGCTCGACAAGAAAAAATCTCCGCATATTTCTTTCTTTGAAGCCTTAGATGCAAAAGATATCTGGTGGAATGGTTATATCCTCCTGGATGAAACTGCTCTGGCCGAAGTCAGTAATTTTGTAGGCAGTTTCGATAGTAATCCAAACTTCGCTAGCATCAGTGCTATCAAGAGAGTTCCAGACCCAGAGGGTAATCCGCTCGGAGCGTTGTTAGGGCAGGCAAAAATCGTTCAAGGACTGTGCAATCAAACAATCCACCTATCAACAGTCGAAACATGGCAATACTTACAGCTATTCAAAAAAATTCGGGAGCATGTTCGCAGCGATCTCGATTTTGAAAAAGCCGTCGCAGATTGGCAGCAGCTTCTGCTATACAGCGGGAACATCTCTTGCGAGTTCCCCTCCCTGGCTGCGCCCAACTTTGGTCCTTAGCTCCCGTCTATGAATCAATAGGTAAAGTTACCGATCTCCAAATGTCCTCCGAACGAAATCTACCTCAGAAAAAAGTTCGGAGGTCTTTGTTTTATGAATATCCTCGCGGCATATTTCTTGCACCTTCCTCCACACGAACAATAGTCTCAACTCAGGTATCCCCTTAAAAGAGGTAGATATGATCTCAATCTTCACCTACCAACTCCTTCTAGTCATGGCAGTACTTCTTTTTGGATTAGGCGTCCTCACCTGCATTACTGGCGTCATCATACTGGCAACTAGAGCTGCCGGACGTGACATCCGCACAATTGCCAACCAGACCACCCAATTGGCCCAAAAGGGATTGGCTGAAGACGTTGCCGGATTAGTCGGCAATGCATCAGCATTACTCGAGGCCATGAACAAACTAGTCCGCACGACGGCTGGTGTTGGGGTGTTCCTCACGCTTTTTGGATTGGTATTGATGGCACTTGCCACCTGGTTAGCTCTTCAAATTTATTAGATCCGTCCGAGTAAAAAGCCATGACACATGTATCATTCATCACTCGACTGAAAAGTATTCTTCCCGAATCTTCCTGGCCTTGGATGTTCGCCGCCCTTCATCATGATCGGTTAATATGGGATTGTTTGTCGGGAACAATTGGTGATCGAATCCTCGATCTGAACTCCACCAATCCCGATGACTATTCCCCCGCGGCCCTGAGCCTGATCGCCTTGGAACTACCCACAACCGCCGACCAATTACGTTCCGCCCCTATGCATCCGGCTGTCGATGGAGAGATCGACGAATGGGAAGTCATCCTGGCTGACATACCACTCGCGCAGGCAGGATTGTTGGCGCTTGAAATGCGCGAACGACACCGCGCGACCGGCTCTTGGGCAGAGGTGATCAGTGAAATTACCAAGATCACTCCTACAGCGCTCGCCTGTTTATATGGGATGATCCCAGAACCAATCGAACTCCTACAAACTCTTATAAAGATCAATGTAGGTAATGCCCCGAATAATCTTTATATCGACCTTGCCCTGCATGCGTTGCTCAGCAACCCTTTACCGCCCAGCTCACATATTAGTGCCGTAATTACACTGTTTGAAGGTATGTCACCTACCACGCAGTTAGATCTGTTGAGGTTGCTTTCCAGTTATCGACCTGAACTAGCAGCCAAGCTCTCCCAACGAATCCGAAAAAATAGCCCCTTGGAAGCGAGCCGCCATCCAGCCAGGATCGATTACTTGACAGAGCGATTGGCAAAACATATCCAAAGCGCCGAATTACACAATCTTGAGAGTGACTCCGCCCAAAGCATAGCTGCCTTGGAAGAATCTATCACCACCGCAAAGTTGCTAGAAGCGAGGTTGGCGGCAAAAGTGGCAAGGGTAGCAAGCACAAGCGCGGATCCCCAAAAATCTTTAGCTGCCTGGGAGCAGGCTAATGAGCTAGACCCCCAATCACCTGATATCCAGGCTGGCTATGCGATCACTTTAGTTGACGAGAACCGTACAGCTGACGCGCAAACACGTCTCAGCGATTCTCAAGCTAACCATCCCGCTCTCCTACTTGCTACTGCTGCATTGAATCTCAAGCGCGGGGAGCACGAAAATGCGCGTCAAACAGCCTGCCAGACGCTGGAATTGATCGAGGCAGATCCACAACCGATTGATATATTCCCTAACAGCCTCACCAGCCGTCTTGCCAAGATCCTACTCGAACTGAACCTGCCACGAGAGGCTACACGAGCTGCTGAAATTGCAGTAAGCCAAAAACCAAATGATCCAGAAATGCTGTCTTTGTTAACTTGCGCCTGGAGTGCAGCCGCACAACCTGAGGCAGCTCTTCTGTCTGCGCACCTGGCAGTTACTGCATCTCCCGAACGCCGGGATTTACGCCTGCAACTGGCTGAGAGCCAGGAGATGGTTGGAGATTGGTCAGCTGCGCTTAAGCAGCGTTCTCTTATCATCGAAGAACTGGAAGCGCCTCCCGAGAGTGAACTGCTTTCCCTGGCGAGCTGTGCCATACATGCCGGTCAGCCGGAAAGCGCCACCCAGGTATGCCAGCACTTACTCCAGCACGATGAAAACGATGGCGAGGCGATGGTTGTGCTTGGGAAAGCTAAAGCCGCACAGGGTGAAACTCAAGCTGCTTTAGAATACTTACACCAAGGGACTCAATTTTTGCCGGATCAATCCTCAGCATGGCTGGAGCTGGCAGGTTTCTATCTGGAGGAAGATCAAAAACAAAAAGCTTTGGAAACCCTGCAAGCGGCTACGCACGCGGTTCCAGAGTCACCTGAAATCCACCTGGCTTTAGGCGAAGCGCACCTGGATCAGGGCGAACTGACCCAGGCCTTGACCTCACTACAAAACGCTACTGAGCTGATCCATTCACTACCCAGAAACCTGAAATCACCAAAAGATGCATATAATCAGGGAGTGCTTTATTTCCAAACCTCCCTGCGATTAGGGCAAACCTTACACCAACTCGGGCACACGGAAGAAGCACGGCAAGTTCTGGAAGAAGCCTATCTGCAGGCGCCCACATACCCCCATCTCGCTCAATCCTACGCCGAAGCTCTTCTGGATCTTGGAGAAACACGCCAGGCAATCACCCCCCTTGAAACCATCCTGGCTACTGAACCAGAGGACATCGACCCCTACCTGAAATACGCTCATTGTTTACTGAAACTTCAAAAAAACCGTGAAGCGGAGATAAAGATTGGGCGAGCTATCCCGATACTTCAGCGAGCCTTGGAAATCAGGCCCAGCCATCCCGAAGCATTATTACTTCTAGCCGAAGCTTTATCAGCAAACGACGAGCTGCTCCAGGCGATGGACGCTTATAACAAAGCGATGGAAACTGATCTCGCTCAAGACCCCGCCTGGCAGATCCGGCTATCGCTTGGATTTGGGCAAGTGGCGCTCAAACTCGGCCAGATCGAAACCGCGGTGGCCTCATTGCAGGAAGCCTACCAGGCTGATCCGGCCAATGCTCGAGTATTACGTAGTCTATCTGAGGCTTACAACGCAGCTGGGCTGACAGAAGACGCCTTCGAAACCGCGCAGACAGCTTTGAGCTTGGCTCCGGCAGAGGTAGATTCACTGGTATGGTTCGCCGACCAGGTCGAGACGCTTTTAGCCAAACCAGGTTTTAATATCAGAGAAGCCCAAACAGAAGTGCTCAACGCGCTCGCTACGGCCACGCAGATAGAGCCTCAGCGAACAGATTTATGGGTCAGGTTAGGTCAAACCCATCTGAAGAACGGGGACAGTCAAGCTGCTATAAAAGCCTTCAGAACCATCGCGGATATCCATAATCCAAACTCAAGTAGTCTGGCTGCCGATCTATACCAGGCTGCTCATGGGTTGATGGATCTAGAAGATGCTGGAAGCGCGGTGACTTGCCTGGAACGCGCATTGCAGCCCGACTACACCCCGATCTCACCATCCGATCCGAGTTTACTTGAAATCTTAACTGCACTATCCACAGCTAACTTCCAAAGTGGGGATTCTAAGGCAGCCTTAGAGTCGCTCAACCAGGCGATCATGGTCGCCCCGGATGAATCACCTCTTTATATTGACAAAGCTGACCTACTGCTAGAAGCTGGAGATGCTGGGCAAAGAGAAGAAACAAATATTAGCGAGGCTTTATCCTGTCTGGAGACGGCTCTCCAACTCAATCCAAATGATCCCAATTCCCATCATCGCGCGGCACTCATCAGACGGACCACCGGGGATATACCTGCTGCGTTGGATCACGCCGAGCAGCTCATCAGCCTATCCAGCGACTCTGTTGAAGAGAGCTTAACTTGCCGTACTCTGGCGGCAGAGCTGGCTTTGGCCATGCTGCGGCCCGAACTAGCGCGCAGCTACCTGGATTACAAAGAGCCTGAAAGGGAAATCAGTGACCACGTAACCCATCTTGAATTCCACTACTTACAGGCCGAGCTGGCAATGGATGCTAGAGAAGATCACATTGCCGTCAACCAACTGGTAAAGATCTTGGAGGCAGCTCCAGAGGAGCCCCGGGTATTGGCAATTCAAGCGCGGCTGAGCATCAAGCGTGGCGATTACCACGCAGCTGTGGCTACCTTCAACAGCGCTTATGAAGCAATTGGTGAGCCCTCCAACGCACCGGTATCCAGCCTACGCCCGTTGGCCCAGACAGCGCTAGAGACACGGCAGTGGGATAAATCCATTGAACTGCTGAAACACATCGTAAAAAAAGCTCCCCTGGAGCCGCTTTCGCATATCTCCCTGGCACGGGCTGTTGTGCTACGGGCTGAATATGAGCGGCTATGCCAGGCATTGGATGCTGTACACCGGGCTCCTGGTGAATCATCCCTGGATGAGGATACTCACCGCGATTTTGAGGTCAATATACTTGAAGCTGAAGAACAAATCGACCGGTGGGAAGAACAACTACAGGAGTCTGGTAAATCTAAAGGGGAGTTAGAAGCCTCCCAAAAATCCATAAACCGCTGGCGGGCGCGTGGCAAGGCGATTTTCGAACCTTCCCCGGAAAGCGCCCAGGCCCTGGCCGAGATGCCTCAACAAACCCCTGGTGATATTGCCGCGCTGGTGGCGTGTCTGCGCCAGACCGGTGAGTTAAAAGCGGCTGGTATGGCTGCCCGGGAACACCCTCAAAACCCACTGGTATTGATCCAGTTGGCACTAGCTTTGGGCGAAGATAAACCCCGCCAGGCACTAAGCGCGGTACAAGCGGCAAGCGACAGCACAAGACGACCCAAAGGGCACTACCAGTCCGGAAGCACAGGCATCAACATCGAAACCGAACCATTCATCCTGGCATTGCAAGCTCGTCATTTCCACATCCACGGACAAAGCTTTGAAGACCAGGCCAATGCCCTCAAGTCAATACAGACTGCCTTAACCATTTGGCCAAACGAGCCACGCTGGCATGTCCTGGCGGCTGAGATACACCTGAGTGAGAATACCGTAAACAAACTCACCAACTTTGAAGCTGCTATCCCTCACCTGGAGCAGGCGATCAAGCTGGAACCAGGGTACGCACCCCCATACCTCACCTTGGGGCAAATCTATCTCCAGGAAGGCTCTATCCAGCAAGCTATCCACACGATCGAAGGAGCAGCAGACCTGGTGCCAGAGCAAGCAACACCCTGGATACTCCTGGCGAAAGCTCACCTGACTGCAGGTGACCTGGATCAAGCTGGGGCATATGCTGAGCGCGCGGTTACCTTATCCCCCAACCAGGTGGAGCCGCTCTTATTACGTGGAGAGATCGACCTGAAGGCGAACAATCCCAGTGGAGCCCAGAGCAGGGCTCAGGCTGCCTTACGAATTAACCCGGATGATATGGCGGCAATGTCAATGATGGCACACGCACTTAGTGAACTTGGACGTCCAGAGGAGGCGCTATCTCTGGTGGAAATCGCTTTACAAAGCACACCCGATTCATTAGCTCTATCTCTGGAGAAAGTACGCATTATAGACAAAACCAAAGGCCAATCCCCTGCTCTCCAGGCCATCAATGAATTAAAGGAGCGTTATCCTGAAGAACCTGTTATCCTGGCATTCCTGGCCGAGGCTCTGGATGAAGCCGGAGAAAACGAGAAAGCTATCCAGGCTGCCCAAAGTGCCCTGCGAGGCAACAGCGACCAGGAGCAGCTAACTCTCGGAGAACAGGCAAAACTGCATTATCTTCTTGGATGTTCATTCAGGCGTTCCGGACAACTCGACCAAGCTGTTCACCATTTGAGCGAAGCCAGACGTCTCTCACCCGAGATGGCAGATATCTACCTGGAGTTAGGCCAAACCCACGAGGAGCGCCGGCAGCACGACCAGGCCCTGAATATATACCAGCAGGCCATCGCGGCAATTCCCAATGATTACCGGGCTTACTACCAGACCGGTATCGCTCTTAAGGAAAGCAAAGACTATCAGGGCGCTGAGAAGATGCTTCGCCAGGCAGCGGAATTGGCTCCTAACGAACCCAGCATCCACCGTATGTTAGCGGCTGTTGTTGCTCTCAACCTGGTGCACAATTTTCGCGAAGAAGTGCCGCATGATATGCAAGTAAGTGCATAACGATACAGTAACATAACAGAGCGCTTACTATTACGGACAGCAGAGTAGGATGCTGCACACCGCCTAAAAGGGTGGAAGCTATAACGGAAACCAATTTTACGATCTACTCGATAACAATCTGGATCGAGCTCAAGTTCAACAATTTAGAAAAGGCAAAGCAGGTATTGAACGGATGACAACTTCGAATTATTCTCCTCCCACCGAAAGACCCGTAAACCGCGAGCTATTCCTCGATCTTGTGAATACTGCATTATTTATGGATCAAGTTCGCTTTGCCCGGCAGGCTGCAGTGTCCTGGCTGGCTGCTTTCCCAGGAGACTTGCCAGTGGATCTAATCCACGCGCAGTTATTGCTCAAAACAGGTCAAACGAACCAGGCACTCGCTATCCTGGATCGTTTAAACCAGCGTGATCCTGAATACCTGGATGCCGCCAGCGCCCGGCTCAAAGCAGAGATCAAGCTGCGCGCCGAGGCCGAGCTCCAACCGAAATCACTGCCCCACACCCGGCCAGGCTCGAAAAATATAAACAGCACGGACACGCTCGGCTGTGTGGTGGCATTGGGAGGTAGCCTCGAGGCTTTCAACAGCTCAACGAAGAAGGAGGAGAAGTCTAAGCCCCCTTCGGGAGCTGCATGGAGCCATACCGTCTTCCAGGTCCGGCAGGTGCTCGAGCGAGTTAATCAAGCAGATAAATCATTAAAGGTATCCCTGGAAAATGCCGAGCAGATGCTGCATTTTGTCCTGGTGCCAGAACCTCCTACGCCTCTGGTAGCCGTTACCCATCTGCAGCTCTTACAAGCCAGGGGCACTCCAGCACGCAGTATCCGCAGCCTGGCTGAGCATTACCACCGGCGCTGGCCAGAGTGCCTGCAATTTACCCTGCTATTGGCCGAATCCCTGATGGATAGCGGCGAACAAAATAAAGCTGTGGCGATGTTGCACCAGGCAGCTTCCCGAGATATCACTGGACAGGTTGCCTCTCGCTTGTGGGGAGAAGATCACCCGTACCGCAATTTGTGGCCAGAAAACCTGGAGACTACTCTAAACATAGGCATACCCGCATCGGTGGCAGCTGCCTTAGGTTGGAACCAACTACCCCAGGGCGAGGAAATTATAACCACAAACCCCGCAGCGGTTATTAAACAAGAGCAAACTAAGTCAGCGAAATCGCCAATTGAAGCAGATAAAGAAAAAGAGAGGTCGGCGCCCCCAAAAGCGTCATCTCCACCAAAACCTACACCTGTTTACAAAAACTTCCCATCGGTTCCAGAGACCCTGCTGTCGGTCCAGTCCGAATTAGAACGGGTAGCAGATCGATTGAACCAGCCCGGGCTGGCGCGTTCTGATGGACGTTTCCCGGTGTATGTCGTGATGACAACCCGCCGTGGGCTAGTTGAGCAGTTCGGTGAAGAGGCCATTCCGGCTATCGAAGAAAAGATGAATAGCCTGGTGGAGGTGATCCGGAAACGTAAAGGCTGGCGAGGCATGCTGTTTTATCCTGATGAATCTCAAATGCCTGAAGCGGGACCGGTCAAATATAACGATCCCTGGGCGCTAAAACTGGCACTGGTCGACCTGGACGTAGCTTTAGGGCAGAAAGGCGAGATGATCGGGGCTGTCTTGATTGTGGGCGGACCGGAAGTAGTCCCATTTCACCACCTGCCGAATCCTGTGGATGATGCCGATGATGATGTCCCATCCGACAACCCCTACGGCACACGCGACGAGAACTATTTCATCCCTGAATGGCCGGTGGGACGGGTGCCAAGCGGCATCTCAAAAGATCCGCAAGCGCTGCTCAACGTGTTAAGGAAATTAAGCGCACATCATCAGAGACAAGCTGAGTACACAGATCAGCCAGCCTGGTATTTGCGTTGGTGGCAGGGCCTGGTTAGCTGGTTGCGGCGAGGCGAAAGCGCCGGCGGGATGGTACGGCATAAACCGCGTAGTTTCGGCTATACGGCAGCCGTATGGCGCCGGGCTTCCACCATGGTGTTCCGTCCAATCGGAGGCCCACGATCGCTGCACATATCACCGCCCGATGGGATGGAACCTGCCCCCCTGCCCTCAGCCCGCCTGGGGTATTTCAACCTGCATGGGATAATTGACGCGGTGGAGTGGTATGGTCAGAGCGATCCCACCAATGGAGCCGGAAGCATATCCGGCAATGGCCGCGCACAATACGATGGCGAGGGTGACCTGCTGCAGTATCCGGTAGCCGTGCGACCTGAAGATATCGTGAACAGCGGCCGGGCGCCTGAAGTCGTGTTCAGTGAAGCATGTTATGGGACTCATATCCTGGGCAAAACTGTGGAAGAAACCCTGTCCCTCAAGTTCCTGCAAGCAGGCAGCCAGGCCGTCGTCGGTTCGACTGTGACCTCATACGGCTCTGTGAACACACCATTGACTGCAGCCGATTACCTGGGCCATTCTTTCTGGAATTATCTCCGCCAGGGAAGCCCCGCCGGGGAAGCCTTGAGACGGGCGAAGATCGACCTGGCGCGCGAGATGCACCACCGCCAGGGATATCTAGATGGTGAAGACCAGAAGACGTTGATCTCTTTTGTGCTGTTTGGAGACCCCCTGGCGCAGCCTCTGGGCGTTGGGCATGAAGCTAAGTCTATATTACGTCCTATCAGGCCCCCCAGAGGTATTAAAACCGTGTGCGATCGCTGCCGGGAGGAGGACAACTCGCAACCTGTGCCGGCGGATGTTTTGGCTTATGTTAAAAACGTAGTCGAGCAGTACTTACCTGGCATGCAAGGGGCGATGGTGAAATTGAGCTACGAACACCCTGAGTGTGATGCTGGAGACCACCTGTGCCCCACCGCACAGCTTGGCGCCAAATCACCTGACCTGACCCTCGCCCAACGACCAAAAAGGCGCGTCGTGGTGCTGAGCAAAGAGGTCGCTAATGCCACCCACACCCACCGTCATTACGCCCGCCTGACCCTGGATGAACAAAACCAACTGGTCAAGCTGGTAGTCTCACGATAAAAAAATAATATCCATACCGAATTATTATTGATGGGGGTTTATATGGGCGAATGCCCGTATAAACCCCCATCTTTTTCATGGCTCTCTGGGAATTGCGAAGGTCGGGTGAATCTGTGGGGGTGTTTTTCATTCTCATTGGAGTCTTATTTATTCATGGTATCATAACCGATTGTGAACAGAAGAGGTTTATTTTCGCCGCTGCGCTGGTTTTCAATCTTCTTCCTCCTGGCAGCCTTGGTATTGGGCGCCGTGGAGTTGACGCGCTACAGCCGGGTGCGGGCTAATTTCCCCAGCGGGATGAAGATCGCCGGGGTACCGGTGGGAGGGGTGGACCGGCAGGAAGCCGCCCA
>DAOVXM010000126.1 GCA_030636125.1 Chloroflexota bacterium
CACTCAGATCAAATTCATTACGTTTTGGTAGATACACAAACTGTACTTCAAGATTTGGATACTCCAGCAGATTATCAGAATTATCGAAAATAGAGTTTCCCGTAACTCTGGATCAGAACGCTGGAATTGTGTAAGTCCCACATCATCTTGCCTTTTGGTTTAGTTTGTGCTATGGTCATTATAGAGAGTTTTTATAAGGAGCGTGTATTTTTTTATTTGTTCCGGCAGGTTGTTATCATGACTGACTGTGAACTGAAGCAAGGCAAGGGTTGATGTCTGTCATACGTGCGTTTATTGCGATCGAACTTTCTCCAGAAATTCAGGACAAGCTTAAGCATTTAACCTCTCAACTGAAACAACAGCTTGAAGGTGTGCCAGTAAAATGGGTGCCAGTAGAAAATATCCATCTGACATTAAAATTTTTGGGGAATGTATCAATTACCAATATAGAAGTTCTAGAGAGGATACTCGAGGCAGAGGTATCCAATCACCATCCCTTTGAAATCAGTGTGGGGGAGTTGGGCGCGTTCCCTTCAACCCGGAGGCCAAGAGTAGCCTGGGTAAAGTTACAAACACCACCAGATTTATTTGAAATTCAACGATGTATCGAACAAGAGACAGCTCGCTTAGGGTACGCCCGTGAAAAAAGATCCTTCAAACCCCACCTAACGTTGGGGCGTGTATCGCGAAATGCGAGTTTTGAGGAAGTGCGCCGGGTGGGCGAGGTGCTGGATTCATTTAATGTTGGATTTCTCGGCGCAATGCGGGTAAAATATGTTCGCCTGTTCCGCAGCGACTTAAAGCCAACTGGCGCGATCTATACACGAATTCATTCAGCAAAGCTCTCATCAGCGCAAGGTGAATATTAGGGCTGGATGGTTCCTATAAAAATATGCTATTTCATATGAGGTGATATCTGGATACATTAGAAATTTCTCGGACGATTGTTGGTGCTTTGGAAGAAAAGAAGGGGGAGGATATCATTTTACTTGATATTAAAAGTTTAGCCTCATTTGCTGATTATTTTGTGATATGTTCTGGGTCGAGTAACCGCATGTTAGATGCTCTGGCTGATGCAGCCGTCGACCAAGTCCGGAAGCAGTACCGTTTTCGGGCGCGCGTTGAAGGTGAACCCAATGATGGTTGGATCCTGGTAGATTTCGGCGATGTGATACTGCACTTGTTTTCACCGGACCGTCGAGACTACTACCAGTTGGAAGAGCTTTGGAGTGAGGGTAAGATCCTGCTGCACCTTCAATAGCCCCTAGTGTTGCGCCATTATTTCCAAACTATAGAGTCATTTTCGCCGCGCAACACTAGTCATCACTTCTCAAAATTAATTTACCATCTGTGTAAGTCTCGATCTGTTCGCGCGTCCAGAGCATCGGATGATAATCTCCTTCTAGCCAAGGTGCGATCAAGTCATCATAATGCTGGTTACCAAGCTGCCCGGATTGACCTGGTGGGGCAATCACCAATGAACGGGAAAAGTCCCCCATATTGACGATTTGTCGGAATGAGGGCGCCCAGCCCTTAACATCATAGGGGTCATTTGGTTGGTAAGCTGTCTGGCAGGGTGTATCCGTATCACCACCAATCGGATATGGGCCTCGATTAAATACCTGGTCGAGAGGTTTTTGTAATCCTAGTGGATGGGGGAAAATTGCCCGGTGGATTTTTCCCCACTGCCAGTCTTCGCTTTTTTCCCCCAGGTTGTTTTGCAGCCATTGGACGGTTTGCTTTAGACTGGTTTTTAGAATTATTTCTTTGCCGCCCGCTTCTTTGAGCCACCATGAGTCCGGATTATCAAGTATACGTAGTGATACTATCGTGTCGTGACCGTAAAATTCGTGTGAAGCCATCAATACGGGGTGAAAGCCTTGTCCCATTAGGCGTAAGGTGAGCTCTTCACCCAGGGCGGGTTCTAGCAGATTACGAACCAGATGGTAACGCGTGACTTCATAGATGGTCCCCCCAACACTTTCTGGGGTCAATTGCCCATCCCAATCAAGTAATCTTTCCAAGGCCATGCTTGTCTCGGGATCGGTACTTTCCAATCCTTTGAAGTGGGCAATGAACTCTAGACCTGGTTGGCAAGTGAAGTCCATTTGCATGGCGCGGAAATCATCTAACGAGAGTTGATCTTTGCTTTCGAAAATGTCTACGATTCTTCGGGCGCGGTAGCCATTCATCCAGACTTCCCCTAAAAAGTGTGGGTAATCATCTGAGATTAGACGATTATTACATGTAACCACGTAACTTTGTTCCGGATTGAGGGTATGGGGCATCTCCTCAAAAGGGACTTCTCCTACCCATTCGTAATTACCTGTCCAGCCAGGTACGGGCACGCGACCATCCCCCTGATTTCGGACTGGGACCTTGCCTGTCACCCAGTAACCAATATTTCCCTGCACATCAGCATACGCTATGCTGAGTTGGGGTGCTTCGATCAAACGTAAGGCTTCCACGAACTCATCCCATTTCGTGGCTTGATTCAGTAAGTACCAGCCTTGAAGGGCAGGGTTGGGTTGTAAAGACATTGAGTTTACCGCGATACGTTGATCCGGATACCCCACTACATCAGAAATGACTGGACCGTGACGGGTGATAGTGACTTGTTCTATATGCGGTTCAGCTTGAGCTTTCACTTGAATCGGTTCAGGTATTACGTCTGCATCTACCCATTGATCTTCAAATCGGTAACGACCCGGGTTTTGAGTGTCAAACTGTTCTATGAACAAGTCTTCGCAATCTGTGAAAGCCAGAGTTATCCCCCAAGCGATATGGGCGTTATGCCCTACAAGCACTAGAGGCATGCCGGGGAGACTAACTCCGGTGACGTTGAGGTCTTCTGCGATGAGATGTACTTGATACCATAAGCCAGGCGCTCCTAAAGGTAAGTGCATATCGTTGCAGAGATATGCCTCGCCTGTGTCAGATTTTGTTCCAGAAACGGACCAGGCGTTGCTTCCCAGCCCTCGCTCTAGAAATGGACCACCAATTTTCTGTAAGTTGCCATTTTGGTCTAGAAGGTTAAATTCAATACCAGCTGGTAGGGTAATGGGATTGTCTTGGGGATAATTGATCTCTAATTCAGTGGCACGATCTTTGCCAACAGCTTGGATGATCTGGGCGCGGATAATTTCACTGTACCAGGCGTGAGATAACTGCCATATCATCACCCGGGAAAAGGTTGTCGAATCCTCGGGCTTCCAGGGTTCAGGTTGGTGGTTGAGGAGGGTGAATTCAACCGGCAACTTACGTTTTGGATGGTTTATATATGCATTTACGCCATCGGTGTAAGCAAGTATGATTTGACGCAAATCTTCTGTGGCGTTCTCCCAGTCGGCACGCCCGAGGCGATTGAAGCCAAAGGTACGGGTGGTGCGGTCGGTATCCAAAGCGAGTTCGCCGAAAAGAGCGCTTAATGTGCCCTGGGCGGTGCGCCGGTTCAGCTCCATTTGGAATAAGCGATCCTGGGCGTGTACAAAACCCTGAGCGAAAACGAGATCGTGAATGGTCGTTGCGAAGATATGAGGGACCCCCCACCGGTCGCGGATGACTTCGACCGGGGCTGAAAGGCCGGGGACGTTGAGTGTTCCGTCGATCTGTGGTAGGCGACGGCGACTTAGCATGGTGAGACCCCCGCGGGCGATGGGTCCAAGGATATTATTGATAACTGTCATGGGTGGCTCCTAGATTGTAACTGCTCAGGCTAAGACCTTTACAGAGGGATATCTAATGGTATGTGGGGGGGGCGTATGCCTCCCACGCATACCATTGTTTTGTTTCTTTATGTTATGGGCAATGACTATACCGTACCTTTGTACATACCACCATCCACAGGTAACATAACACCAGTAATATAAGATGCCACAGGTGATAGTAAAAAGACAGCCGCATTGGCGAACTCTTCAGGTTGTGCCATACGCCCGAATGGACTTTCGCTGGCTTGCTTAGCAATTTCCTCTTCCACAGTGGTGCCGTTTACCTTTACACGGTGCTCCATTAATTCATAAACGCGTTCGGTCACCGTCCAGGCCGGCAGGATTGAATTGAACCGAATCCCATCCGCCCCAAGCTCAATCGCGAGCGATTTAGTAAGCCCGACGGTAGCAGCCCTCACACTGTTGGAGAGCACCAGGTTGGGGATGGGCTGTTTGACGGAATACGAAGTAATGGTCAGTACACTGGCGGTAGGTGATTTACGCAGTTGGGGGAGCGCAGCTCGGATCAGGCGCACGTGGCTGAGTAAAGTCAATTCGATCGCATTTTGCCATGCCGCATTGTCAAAATCCTCAAACTTACCTGCTGGTGGTCCACCTGAATTGGTGACCAGGAGGTCTAAGCCACCAAATGCCTCAATAGTTTTATTGACAAGGTATTCGGAAGTAGCAGGGTCAGCTACGTTCCCTGTGAGAGGGATCACCTCGCTTCCGGTTTCATCATTGAGATTCTGGGCTGCTTCAGTCACATGATCGATGTTGCGGCTGTTGATCGCTACTCGGCAACTTTCTAAAGCCAGGCCCCTGGCTGCGGCGTAACCTAATCCACGGCTGGCACCTGCCACCAAGGCTCGTTTACCTTTTAGTTGAAGATCCATTTATCACTCCTGTTTTTCGGCACTCATTCATATTGAAATGAGAAACGATAATTAAGTATCATTTGAGAATCTACTTACCCCATTTGCTTGAAAGGGTTTTTGCCTAGATAATCTCAAACTCTTCACTAACTACGAATACATCTGGCCAAGATGATTCGACCCAGTGAAGCACCTTTTGAAGGGAACGCTGGACGTGTTTATGGTCATTGCTAACCAGCGCGCAGGCGATGACTGATTCTCCCCAGGCATCGTTCTGATCCATCTCCGCTACAGAGATATTAAACTCGCGATGTAGCCGTGCTAATAGTGGTTTCAGACGTCTACGTTTCTCTTTCAGCGAAGTGCAACCAGGGATTTGGAGGTGGAGGGTGAGCAGGCCAATCGGCATAGTGATTACTTTGCGGTGATTTGGTTAAGTGGATTCTTGAAGGGCACCAGCTTGGTTATCAGTTGAAGGTCTGGAGACCGGAGAGTCGGGAATAAAGTACTAACAGTTGCCTATTTTGCCTGATATCCAAAACAAGTATAATAGTGCTCATGGATAATGACAATAGAAACACAGATAAGAACGTAAGAGCCTGGGTTTTTGTAATTGGAGTCCTGATCATCCTGGCATTTTCAGCAATCGGAGGGATTTTGATCCTCTATCAGACCATCCAGCAGGCTCAGCAAGCGATGCAACCAGTAAACGAGCTAACCAGCAACATGGCGACACAAGTAGCCCAGGTGTTAAATCCAACGCCGACTGTTTTACCGGATCCGATTACGATCATACATAATGTGCGCGCCCTTGCCCGGTTGGAGACTATTCAATATAGCGTTGAGAAGGTGATCACCGCGGAGAATCGTCAAGAGCCATTCGGATTTCTGTTTGGAGATCGTTTGATCCTGGTAGCTCATGGGGTGGTGATCGCGGGTGTGGATTTGGAAAAACTAGGTCCAGAAGACTTAAAGCTACAAAATGGGGTGTTATATGTAACCTTGCCGAATCCAGATATTTTTATTGCCACATTAGATAATGAGAAATCCTATATATATGACCGCGATACAGGTTTCTTAACTCACGGCGATGTAAATCTGGAGACTACTGCACGTCAGGCTGCTGAAAAGGAGATCGAAAAAGCTGCATATGAGGATGGCATCCTCTTGCAGGCGCGCCAGAATGCTGAGAATTATCTCTACAGACTCTTGCGAGATTTAGGTTATCCTGAAGTGATCTTTATAGAGCCAACGCCTGTTCCATTAGAATAGGTGATTTGCGCTTAGCCTATACCACAATATTCGGAGTTTGTCTCGCTGAACTAGTGTTGCGCGGCGAAAGTGACTCTATAGTTTTGAAATAATGGCGCAACACGTTAAGCTTTGTCAAGGGTTTTGTCATCCGGATATCGAATGAAACTTTCATCCTTGACAAAGCACTAGGTAAGTTAAAAAAGATTGGATTGTTGTTGTGGAATAAGCGAGCTCAGGTTTTATAAGTCCAATCAAGGCTGCCATACTTATCCCGCGCCAGATCTTGGGCGCGGGTTATTTCGTCACTTGTAAGTTCCACTGGTACTAATTCAAGGTTCAGAGTCTCCTCGAAGCCCTGAACAAATGCCTGGGCCATGCGATTCCAGGATACTCTTCTCCCCATAGCACCTTCAACTGTGATCGCGTGGGCGAGCAGACGCTCAGCAGCTTGCAACCGATCAACTTCATTCTGGAAGGTAAGCACCTGGCTTATGCGAGCCAGGTCACCAGATAAGGGCAGGGATCCATGTTGCAGAATACCTTCTTTCTTACGGGCCTGAGCGCTGCCAATAAGCTTTTTGCCACTCACCGTTATTTCGAAGTTAGAGGGTACCTCAAAGCAAATTGGGCCATTAGCGTCATTACCAGCTTGAACTTGAGGTTGGGAAATCGCCTCGGCGGGGATATTCACCAGATGTAACGCCCTGAGCAGAGCTTCAGAAAGAACCTGATAACTTTCCAATACACCGCCCGCCAATCGCAGTTCACTATGGGGAGCGATGACCGCGTAAGTTAATTCATCAATGTGGAGAATGGCACGCCCGCCTGTTGGGCGGCGTACAATATCCCAACCTTTAGATTTCAACTGAACGAAATCGGCGTCAGTGGAACGCTGCGCATAGCCGAGAGAGAGACATGCTGGTTCCCAGGCATACAAGCGTAAGGTTGGCAATGATTCATCTTGTGCACTTGCTTTCAAGATGGCTTCATCTACAGCCATATTCCAGGCGCCATTTGCCGGTGGTGTCATCAGGAGGCGCCAAGTGGTTTTAGTGTATGTCATATTTCGAAGTACTGGTGCAGTTGGGCCTAAATGTATCGGTAGTTTCTGTTGTCTACTGCCCAACTGCTTAAAGTGTTGCGCCATTGTTACCAAACATCGAGTCACTTTCGCCGCGCAACACTAGGGGTATGGTGTAACTGGTGTAGGAGATAACACTGGTCCTGGATAAGGAGTTACTGGTGTAGGGGATTCCACTGGACCTGGATAAGGCGTAAGCGGAGTTGGTGTCATAATCGCTGTAGCTGTAGATACTATTTGTGTGGGGGTGAGGGTGAATGGAGTGCTGGTCCTGGTTGGAGTCAATGTTGAGGTGACTGTGGGAGTTACAGTATAAGTG
>DAOVXM010000153.1 GCA_030636125.1 Chloroflexota bacterium
GAACCACAATGAACCACTGGGCTGGACGATATACATGTCATCCAATTCGACCGTTGCTCGAGCCTCATCCGTGTTGATTAGCACTTCGTGGAGCTTTTCGCCAGGACGGATACCGATTACTTCTATCTCGGCTTGGGGAGCGATCACTTTTGCCAGATCGATTATCTTGGTAGACGGGATTTTGGGAACAAAGACTTCACCACCATACATTTGTTCGGTACATTTGATGACAAAGCGCACACCTTGTTCAAGGGTGATCCAAAATCGGGTCATGCGATTATCGGTAATAGTTAATTTGCCGTTCTTGCGCTGGTGGATGAAGATGGGAATTACACTTCCGCGGCTGCCAACAACATTTCCGTAGCGGACACAGCTGAAACGAGTAGAAGTGCCTGCAGCATAAGCGTTGCTCTGAACGAAGAGCTTCTCGGCTGCTAGTTTTGTAGCGCCGTACAGGTTTACCGGGTTTACAGCTTTATCGCTGCTGAGCGCCATGACTCTACCTACACCAGCATCCAGTCCGGCTTCGATCACATTACTGCTGCCGAGGATGTTAGTCTTGATTGCCTCCATCGGATTGTACTCACATGCTGGCACTTGTTTAAGGGCGGCTGCATGGATCACGACGTCAACGCCATTCATAGCACGCCGTAGACGACGGTAGTCCCGCACGTCGCCGATAAAGTAGCGCAATGTTGGATGGTCAAAGCCATCCGCACGCATTTCGTGCTGCTTGAGTTCGTCGCGGCTGTATACGATCAGTTTGGCGGGTTTGTATTCATCCAGCATGATCTCTATGAACTTTTTCCCGAACGAACCGGTACCGCCAGTGACTAAGACGGATTGATCTTTCCATTCCATTTAATTTACTGGTGCCTCCATTTTTTTACTGACAAAAATTATCGGATATTGCCCATTCTCACCAAAGAAGTGGGGAAAGCGGTCTTCCAGCCAGAACAAAAGCCGTAGCCAATAGCGACCTCCAAAACTGGGATGTATCAAGGCGCGCGTGAAGCGTACGCTGACACTGCGCCACACGTAAATTTTGACTGGCATATTTGCCCCTACTTCGTCTCTTATCCATGCTACATCGTGACGAGCAGTGAACGTGCCTTTAGGTGGTTTCTTCCCTTGTTCCTTCTTAGTGTTTGGCTTATCGGATGCGGTTCTATAAGTGGGTTCAGTGATAATCGCGGGGGTTCCTATCAAGCGTTTGACCATCCCTCTCAGCCTGTTTGTGGAACGAATGAGCGGATCGCACAGTTCCATGATTCTCGATTCTGACCAGCTGTTGACCACCGCGGCAGTACAATCTTGTGCTAGCACCCGGTGCAATTCCTTGTAAGCGCGCAAATGCTCCTTTTTAGGTAAGTGGTGGATTGTGTGTAAGGAGACCTCGCCTTCAAAAATCCCTTCTTTGAAAGGCAAGTTGGCGATGTCAGACACGACATATAAGCCATGGTTGCCTATGCGTTTGCGGGCTTCTATAAGGGCTGTGATGGATATATCAGCGCAGACACGATACCGGTAGCCGCGACTGTATAAAAGATAATCGGGATATTGGATTGGACCGGACCCAGCATCGAGAAAATACCGTCCGTCCGGTTTTAGGTACCTGGAAACGCGCAAGTGACAACGATGAAGGTATTCTTGCGAAACCGGGCGCAGATCCTCATAACGGGCATTTTGGTACAAATCCTCATCAACCAATTGCCAGCCAATCTGATTGTAGAAATGACGCACTTCTTGTTTTACTTCGTTCATAACAATCATTCCGGAGTGTGCCGCAGGAAAGCGGTCTGGTTCAATGCATCATTCAAATTAGTAGATGGTGGCGTCTTCCAATCGCGCGGTTCTCCAACCAGGTATCTAAAGATGTTGCCGAATTCGGATTGACCTTCGTTAGACAAAACTCTTTCAATTGACCAGGTCTCCAGTTCATCCCAAAAGTAGAGCAAATGCCACGGAAAAGAAAAAGGATACTCGAAGAAAAAGCAGTAAGCATAGTGCCAGGCGCGTTCCATTTGCTCGTGGTTGAGTCGATGTTCATTTGGGGAGACTACGATTTGTTCTAGAAGTCCATCATATTCTTCCCAAGAACTTGGGTCCAAGGTAAATCCCTTTTTCCTGTAATGTGTTTGCCCGGCAACGATCACCGGAAGCCCACTCATTGCCATTTCCATTCCCACTGTGGTGGTATAAACCAGGCCCAAATCAGCGATTTCAACCAAATCATAGGTGTTGACGGGTTCGTTGGCTTCTAAGAGATGAATATGGTCGGGGAGTTTGAGAAGCGTTTGCCGTACCAGCTCCGCGACTGAAGGTCCTTGAGTGTAGCGTTCACCGGGGTGAACGCGGATTAGGAATTGAACATCATGACGATTCGCGAAGGTTTGGATGGTGTGTTCTAGCCACTCGGTCATGTTCTTGCTGAAAACCTGCCGACCTAAGGTCAGGCTGTCGCCGATCACATTGGCAGCCAGGAGAACAATGGGGCGTCTATCCAACCCTAGTATTTTGCGAGTCTGTTCACCACCCTGTGAAGGTTGATCCTGCCAAAGACGGGAAAAATTCTTCCACAGGCTGGCGCTCTGGCGGGACGCGTAAAGCAGCCTCATTTTTTCGTATTGCATCTCAGTAAAGGGCTTATCTTTGCATACAGTCCACAATTCACCAGTTTCCTGGCGCATTACTTCCCCATTTTGTGTGCACCAGATGCGCCCACGCTGTTCGCCGAATTCATAAGTTGCAGTCGGGATACCAAGGTACCGTGCGACCTGGTAAACAGCTCCCATCTCTAAAATGCTGCCGTTGGGAGTGATAATGAGGTCGGGACGCTGGTCCATATCCAGAGCCTTAAGCCAAGTGTAGACAGTGTCTGCAGCGTGCTTGTTGCGCTCAAGTCGAAGGCGATAGAGTTGGGCGGATTGAGACTCGCTGTTATCCTTTTCGATGTCTTCAATTTGCAGGGTGTACTGTGTATCGCGTAAGGATACTTCTTGAATAGATACCTCTAAGCCATCTGGCAGTGTAAACGATTTTCTATTTACAGTATCTGGCCACTTTATATCTAACAAGGAAATGGGCTTCAACAGGGGTGAAGCTCTATTTAGGACTTTGCGGGCGTAGGCGTTTTGGCGCCGTAAATCGAAGCGGTTGAGTTGTTTCTGCCAGTTTGCATAGGGCAAGTAAGTAAACGTAACATTGTGTCCCATGCCGGCCAACGCAATTCCTAGAAGGAGAGAGTGTTCAATCCAGTATCGCAGCGTGCTGAAAATCAGTACACTGCGTTGGCGCGGATTGTTAGATTGTTCTGCAAACTGCGTTCGGCAGGATCCGGCTTGAGAGAGCCATTCGGGAAGCGCTTCTTCTATACGTTGCAAGGAGAAGCTCTTGCTGAGCGGTCTTCCTCCTTGGCGTAATAGCCAGTATGCCTCTGCAGTGAGTGGTATATCACCAAGTAGGCGTTTAACTTCCGACTTGTTAATCATGGTCGTACTCCCCGGAGGGCTGCCCATCTAAGATCGGTGACACTCCTGGTATAAGTACGCGTACTTTTGAATGATCTTGTTCAATTTGCCATTCCAGGCGAGGGCGGATCAGTCCGAGACGCGCTTCCGACCACTGCGTCCCGGGGGCGCCAGATGCATCTACAGTAAAGGTCAGAGCTTGTTCATCTTGAAAATAACGCATAATGCGGAACGCGCTAGCATTCACTCCCAGAATGTAACGCCCCTCGTTCAGAAGATCGGCTGGAATTACACAGCGGCTGACATATTCGCCTATCTGGCGTACTCGAAAGCGGTCATATAGATCGGAATCATCGGTGTCAAATGAAGTAAAGACATGCTCACCCTTGGCAGATGTCAGGTAAATCCCTACACGCAGCCCGGTTATTGGTGCATCGAGACTATAGTGCATTTCGATAGTAATAGGCTCGGTTGAGCGCACGGTATTCGCCACCCGGCCAAATTTGTCAACGATGCGTAAAGAGGATGGATGGAATGGAGCGGTCGCAACCGATGTTTCATCTTTTGCCCAAACCCGCTCAACGACTTGGGAGAAACCCGATGACAAATAGTAATCCACTGCCTTCAATGATGGAGCACGCAGTTCCATTTTCCCTTCATCTAAGACGATGGTCTCTTCTGTCAGACGCAGGATCGCGGACATATTATGGCTGACAAACAGAACTGTTCGTCCTTCTTCGGCAACATTACTCATTTTGCCCAAGCACTTGCGTTGAAATTCGGCATCTCCTACGGCTAGAACTTCATCTACGACCAATATCTCTGGTTCCAAATGAGCGGCAACAGCAAACGCCAAACGCAGATACATTCCGCTGGAATATCGTTTTACGGGTGTGTCGATAAATTTTTCAACCTCGGCGAATGCAACGATTTCGTCGAATTTGCTTTCAATTTCTAAACGCTTCATACCCAGGATGGCGCCGTTTAAGTAAATATTTTCTCTTCCCGTCAACTCGGGGTGAAAACCGGTGCCCACTTCAAGTAAAGAACCTACCCTGCCATGAATCTCAGCGAATCCTTCCGTTGGTTCTGTAACGCGGGAGAGGATTTTTAGGAGCGTGCTTTTGCCGGCTCCATTACGTCCAATCACGCCAAGCACTTTCCCTTTACGCAGGTCAAATGATATATCGCGCAGTGCCCAGATCACTCCGTGTTGATGGTCCTTTCTGGTGGTTTTCTGGTCACCACTATTCCTTTTTGATGCATGAAATCGTGAAGAGAGGCGTTTAAATGGAGCACTGACGGTATCTGCTATGGTATCGCGCAACGTGTGGTAATGGATGTTGCTCGGTCCTATACCGATCTTATATTGTTTACCTAAATTTTCGACACGTATAGCAATATCACTCATTACACTATGTCCGCAAATGTGCGCTCCATGCGGCGGAAGTAATACATTCCACTGATAAGCGTAAGGATCGAGACTGTAAAGGAAACAGCCAACATCAGACCAGGGGCAGTTTCGACTCCTAGCAATGCCCAGCGAAATCCTTCCACCACACCTGTCATGGGGTTGAGGGCATACAGCCACCTCCATTGTTCGGGCACTATGCTGGAAGGATAGGCAATTGGAGTGATGAAAAGCCAGAACTGGGTCAGAAATGGGATTATATAGTTAATATCCCGGTATTTAACATTAAGAGCTGACAGCCACAAACCAACACCGAGAGCGGTAATCAAAGCTAATAGGATGAATAACGGAAGTGTTATGATCGCGGCAGTCGGAGTGATTTGTGCGGAAGGAATGGGTATGTGGTTGTAATAGATGATCATTCCTATCAGCACAACAAATCCGATTGCGAAATCGACTAGACCACTCAAGACGGATGCGATGGGGATGACCAAGCGCGGAAAGTAGACTTTTGTTATCATGCTGCGATTAGCGACCATAGACCTTCCGGCATCTGACAGCGCTTTTGTGAATAGACCCCAGGGCAGCAGTCCTGTGTAGGAAAAGATAGGGTATGGTACACCGTCCGAAGGCACCCCGGCCAGCCTTCCGAAGAATATCGTGAAGACGACCATGGTGAAGAAGGGTTGGATAATCGCCCAGGCAGCACCCAGTGCAGTCTGCTTGTAGCGAACTTTAATATCGCGCCAGATCAGGAAGTAAATCAATTCCCTGTATCGCCAAACCTCAAGTAGGTTTAGCGCTGTCCAACCGCGAGATGGTTGTAGACGAATTACTTCTTCCTGCTGTGTAGTGGAAATCTCGGTTTGAGCCATTTTCCGAATTTGAGGATATATAAGGGATGATAGGGCTGTATCCTATGTGCGGCTGTTTTTCTTATCCCTTATCCTCTATCCCTTGGTTTATGTTCGCCTGATACCATTCAATTGTTCGTTTTAATCCTTCTTTCAATGATGTCTCAGCGTGGAAGCCAAATAATTGCTTAGCACGGTTCACATCTAAGGCGCGGCGCGGCTGACCATTGGGTTTGGTTGTATCCCAAACTAATTCGCCTTCGAAACCAGTGAGGTAGGCGATCATTTCTGCTAGGTCCTTAATGCTGATCTCATTACCAGAACCAAGGTTGACGGGCTCACTGCTATTGTAATGCTCTGCTGCCAATAAAAGACCGTCAACGGCGTCTTCGACATACAAGAATTCGCGAGTAGGTGTGCCGTCGCCCCACAAAACCACTTGACTCTTACCTTGCTCTTTGGCTTCTATGTACTTGCGTATCAATGCTGGGATGACATGTGAGGTCTCCAGGTCAAAGTTGTCACGTGGTCCGTATAAATTCACTGGAAGAGGAAAAACCGCATTAAAATCGTATTGCTGCCGATAAGCCTGAGCCTGTACTAGGAGCATTTTCTTTGCCAGTCCGTAAGGGGCATTGGTCTCCTCCGGATAACCGTCCCAAAGGTTTTCTTCCTTGAAGGGCACGGGGGTATACTTAGGATATGCACAAATCGTACCAACGGCGATAAATTTGTCTACACCATACTTCCAGGCTTCATGCATCAATTGAACTCCCATCATCAAGTTAATGTAAAAGAAATCGGCAGGGCGAGCCCGGTTTGCTCCTATGCCGCCGACCAAAGCCGCC
>DAOVXM010000253.1 GCA_030636125.1 Chloroflexota bacterium
ATATGCAGCCAATAAATCAAGCTTAACGCCCATAGTGAAGGTGACGTCATGCTTCAGGAGTTGGTGACGGCTCTGGTGGAGGTGGTTCTGTTGGAGGTGGCTCTGTGGGTGGAGGCTCTGTTGGAGGTGGCTCTGTTGGAGGTGGCTCTGTGGATGGTGGTCCAGTTGGCGTCACACCTGGTTGGGGCGTTGCTGTGGGTTCGCCGCCGGTCTCTTCAGGAGTCGGGTCCGATTTTTTTGAAGACTTTGGGGAGCATTTATCGTTAACAAAGTCGAGGGCCTGCTCCACTTGTGGGTCCGCGCCAAATGTTAGCGCCAGTTCGTATTGCGCCACGGCACTGCACCATTCCTTTTGATCTTCCAAGAAGCCAGCATATCCGATCAAGGCCAACCGATAGCGTTCTACTGAGGTCCAGCCAGAACCGTCCCGCAGATTTGGCAAAGCGGGAGCTATCTGAGCGAAGTAATGGACGGCTTGTCCCCAATCCAGTTCCCAGAAGCTAGCGCCCGTGATATAGAGGCCTGCCCAGGTAAGGTAGCTATTAGCATCTGTGTCCAATGGCCCGAATTGTTCTGCTAAGGTTAAGTCGTAGATGCCGCCTTCCAGGTCACCCTCTTTGAGGATTTTATCTGCGCCGCGATTGCGGAAGGAAACATAAAGCATATCGTCTACCCAGACAACCTGATACTCTAAATCGGCCTTGCGCAGGGCGAGCAAGGTATCAATGGCAGCGTTCCATTCGTAATTTGCCAATTCCTGTTGGGCTTGGGTAAACAGCTCTTCAACACCACGCAGATCGGGGGTCGGTGAAACGGTAGGAGTTGGGGCAATCGTAGGGGTTGCGGTGGCATTCTGGTATAGCAAAGCATTCGCCAGGCTTTCAGTCACACCAGGGTAATTGGGATCAATACGGATGACATATTCAAAACGTTGGCGCGCCCGGCTGTAACGTTGGGCCTCCATATCTTGCAGGCCCAACTGGTATTGCTCTTCGGCGAGTTGAGAGGCTTGGGCAACCTCAGCCCCTTGGCGTTGATTGATACCAGATCTATAACCCAGGAAGGCACTGGCGAACGCTATCAACAGGATGGCTAGAATACCAACCAACGCCCAGGTACGCCAGGATGGCTTTTTAGGCGTCTGAGTAGTGGCGTCAGGGCTTACCGGAGGCTCATCCCCGGAATCGTCGGTCATTGAAGTAACTTGCTCACTCGGAGGGGGAATCGTGTCATCAAATCCGGTTACACCTTGGTTCTCCCGACTGATGGGTGTAGGGACTGTTTGATCTAAATTCGATGGTCCGGTCCCTCCCTGATCATTCAGAGAAGGTTGGGTCTTGCCTAGCCCAGAGGGTTCTGCACCCTCCGGGTCAATCTGTGTTGGAAGTGTTTCATCAAAGTTCTGATTTTCCATGCGGCTGATTATACCTCGGATGCATTATATGTAACTTAACATGAGATGAGTGAGGGAAACCTTACTAGTTTTACGTTTGTCGCTTCTTTGAGTATAATCCCTATATGCCAGAGTTCAATTTTTATCACCCAATTGAAGTACGCTACGGAGACCTAGACCCACAGGGCCACTTGAACAACGCCAAATACCTAACCTATATGGAGCAAGCGCGCATCAACTATATCAAGCACCTCGGTTTGTGGGATGGGGGCTCATTTATAGACATTGGCATTATCCTGGCGAATGTCCAGATCACCTTTCACGCGCCGGTTCTCTTCGGCCAGCAAGTGCATGTAGGGGTGCGTACCATACACCTGGGAACCAAGAGCCTGGAAATTGAATACATAATGGAAGACGCACAAACCGGACAAGATTTCGCTACCAGCTCATCAATTCAAGTGGCGTATGATTACAGGGGAGGGCAGACCATCCCGATTCCCAACACCTGGAGGCAGGTGATCAAAGATTTTGAAAACCTGCCTGAGCAGCAAATTAATCCAGCTACCCACAGACGATAAGGTTCTATACAAAAAACGTAACTATTCAGCCAAGGGCAAGGAGAGACTTCTCACCCAAACCTGAGCAGTTACCAAAATACTAAGCATCTGGAGAAGTGATGCCTCTGCCTGAAATCGATACTGCATATATGTTGAAATTCCTGGTCGATTTGCTGAACACACCCAGCCCAACAGGATATACTCACCGGGCAATCGAGCTCATCGCGGCTGCTCTGGAGGATTTCCCAGCTTTGCAAATGACTCGCTCACGTAAAGGAGCGCTGGTGGTCACCTGGCCAGGAGGCCGGGCTGACACCCCCCGGGCACTCACGGCTCACGTTGATACTCTGGGGGCGATGGTTAAAGAGATCAAGCCGAACGGTCGCCTTAAATTAACCAGAATCGGTGGCTTTGTCTGGAACACTGTAGAAGGTGAAGGTTGTACGGTTTTCACCGGTAAAGGGAAACATGTGCGCGGCTCGCTGCTGCTTAATCAGGCATCCAGCCATGTCTATGGTAAAAAAGTCAGTGAACTGAAGCGCAATGAAGATACTGTTGAAGTACGCCTGGACGCCCGTACGAACTCGGTCGAGGAGACGGATGCTCTGGGGATTAAAGTCGGTGATTTTGTAGCCTTCGACCCAAGGGTGGAAGTAATAAATGGTTTCATCCGTTCCCGTCATCTTGATGACAAAGCTTCTGTGGCTTGCATATTAGCCGCAGTCAAAGCCATGCAGGAGGCCGGCTTAAAACCTCTTCAAGACACAACCTTGCACTTCAGCAACTACGAAGAGGTGGGCCACGGCGCAGCGAGCGGATTCCCCCCCAATTTGGCGGAGTTGGTAGCAGTCGACATGGCTGCAGTCGGCGTGGGACAGACCTCGGATGAGTTCCACGCCACATTGTGCGTAAAGGATTCGAATGGTCCATACCACCACGACTTGAGCCAGCATTTGCGGGCGCTGGCTGAGAAAAATGAAATTTCCTATAGGGTAGATATTTACCCCTACTACGGATCAGATGGTGAGGCTTATTGGCGCGCTGGCGGCGACGTGGCGGTAGCTTTGATTGGGCCAGGAGTGGATGCCTCTCATAATTACGAGCGCACCCACACCGAGGCTTTAGTGGCTACGACTCAGTGGGTAATGGCCTATTTGCTTTCACAATCATAAGAGGTACTAGAGATGTTATTTGATGCGACCCTGCCTCCCACTTCGTTGACAACTATACCGGCTATCGCCCAGGCTGCCGAGCAGCTTGGGTTCGATGCCATTTGGTCCCCCGAGACGGTGCATGACCCATTCCTGCCTGGACCTTTGGTTTACGAACACACACAGCATGTACATTTCGGGACAGCGGTGGCCATCGCTTTCGGGCGCAGCCCGGCAACTCTGGCATACACCGCCTGGGATCTGGCACAGGTGTCGGGAGGTCGTTTCATTCTCGGTTTGGGTACCCAGGTAAAAGCACATATCGAGCGGCGCTTTGGGATGCCATGGCCTGACTCCGTAGTCCATAAACTGAAGGAACAAATCGCTGCCATTCGGGCTTTCTGGCACAGCTGGCAAACTGACGAAAAGCTCAATTTCCGCGGCGATTACTACAAACTCACCCTGATGTCACCTTTTTTCAATCCTGGACGGATTGAATATCCAGATATTCCTATTTACATTGCTGGGGTAAATACCGGTCTGGCTCACTTGGCAGGCGAAGTAGCGGACGGTTTCCACGTTCATCCATTACACACGCCCCGTTATCTAAGTGAAGTGCTTTTGCCCGCCATTAATAGAGGCGCGACCGAAGCTGGGCGTCCTTCGGGGGAGATCAAAATCTCCACAACTGCCTTTGTGGTAACTTCACCTGAGGAAGAGCTATTCGTACGCGCCCAAATTGCCTTTTATGCTTCCACGCCTTCCTACCGCCGGGTCATGGCTTTGCACGGTTGGGAAGATATTGCCCAAGAGCTCTCGGCACTGGCCTCACGCGGCAATTGGGGAGAAATGCCGAGTTTGATAGACGAGACTATGCTTTCCACTTTTGCTATCGTAACAAATATTTCCGACTTACGGAGTTCCCTCCTGGAGAAATATGGAGATTTGGTTGACCGGCTGGGGCTTTATCTGCCATTTGTTCCGGGTGAGCGCGATGATCTATGGCGCGCATTTTTAAGCGCACGCGAGCGATGACCCCAGAGGATACTGCTTACTCAAAAGAACGCCAGCAAATGGTGGAGAGACAGCTTGCGACCCGCGATATTCGCGATCGACGGGTTTTAAGTGCCATGCGAACTATTCCTCGCCATCACTTCGTCCCATCTGAATATCGCCATATGGCTTATACAGATGGTCCACTCCCGATTGGCAGCAGCCAGACAATTTCTCAGCCCTATATAGTAGCTCTAATGACTCAAATGTTACGACTTGAAGGCGATGAAACTGTGCTGGAAGTGGGCACTGGCTCCGGCTATCAAGCTGCAATTCTCGCCTATCTAGCAAGTGTAGTCCATACAATTGAGCGCCATGCAGAACTAGCGGAGCATGCTTCTCAGGTATTAAGCAGCCTTGAGTTGACCAACATACACGTTCATATCAGCGACGGCTCACTGGGCCTGCCTGAATTCGCCCCTTATCAGGCTATCCTGGTCACCGCAGCAGCTCCTGAGGTCCCCCAAACGCTTCTTTCCCAGCTAGATGATGGTGGTCGCTTAGTTTTACCTGTTGGTGGCAGATTGGGTCAAGTCCTTGAGCGCTGGGAACGTCGCGGTTCTGAGTACACCAGCGAATCCCTGGTTCCTGTGGCTTTTGTGCCTTTGCGTGGACGCCACGGGTGGCAAGAAGGGGAGTGGGATATTTATTGATATGAGTTGCTCTGAAGTGTATTAATATCATTGGGGCAGGCTTTAGACCTGCCCCAAATCATATACCAGCATTAGATTACGCCTGGCTCATGGTTACAAATATCATTGGGCGGCGTTTTGTTTTGCTATAAAAGAACGATTTTAAGGTTTGTTCTAAATCTTTTTGCAGTTTGCCA
>DAOVXM010000256.1 GCA_030636125.1 Chloroflexota bacterium
CGTTGTCGGTTACTTTGATGAGCGTTCCGTCATTTAGGACGCCTAGATAATCGCCGGCCTCTCCACGAATGATCACTTCGCCGTGTTTCAGACCGCCGGCTAAGCCATGCAAGTGGCTGGCGTTCTTAACTTCCACCGGTTGGCCATTCAGGGCTTCTTTAAGCGCCTTGCTGGTTGTTTTTAGATCTTTGGTTTTGGCATCTATCGTTTTCATCGTTTCCCTCTCCGGTTCTCAGCATCCGGTACAACTATTGCGGACGACTTCTTGGGGGCCTGACTTCATCGGAGTTCGGTAGAGTTGCACAAATTGTTGAACAGCTTTGCCACGCAACACTGGATCGGCAAGGGCATCCAACATCAAAACTCGCATATCTTTGAATGCTTGGGCGCGTTCGCGGCGGTCTTTTTCGCTGGCAGCCGCAGCCAGAGCTTCCAGGTCCACTTCTGGTGTCGTTTCTAGCAGATTCAGCTGGATAGCGTTGCGTACGAATACATCCCCAATGCGAGAGCGGATGATCAAGGTGGAGGCGTCTTCGCTGGCGCCCAACGAGCCGACAGCAATGTCGGCCGATTCTCCCAGGAAATCGCTACAACTTCCGCATCCGGCCCGCGTATGGCGCTCAGCCTGTTGGCGCGGGATGAGGCGAGTGCTGTCGTCCCACAAAATTGCTCGCAACCACTCGCGGTCAGCCGAGACTTCCAGACGCTTTACTTGATCTCGTGGCACTCCCATGCGTTTGACCAATACATCTTCGATCAGCTCAGGCCTGTAGATGCCTGTGCAAAACACGGCGATGGTCAAGCGGATGGCGTCCTGGTAGAGTCTTAGCCGCGGGTTGGATGAGTTTTTAAGCATGCGGATGGCTTGGGCAGTGCAAGGGGTGCCGACCACGGCTAGGTTTTCCATCCCACGTTCGAAGATCGCTTCGTTGAGGGCATCAAGCACAGGTGCCCATAGATATTGCGGTCCTACACTGTCAACAATCTCTTCAACGGTGTTAGCTATTTTGGCGAGCGGTTTCAATTCCCAAGGGTCGAGGTCGAGCATCACGACGCCATCCAGTAATCCTGCACTCCGCCCGGCGGTTAATAAGCTACGGATTACATCGTTGGGAGTGCCAGCTTTGACCGGTCCGCGCGCCCTGGCTGCTAGTGTCACCTTGGCTGCGATAGCAGGCCAACGTTCCAGTCGTGGGCAGACCTGCTCACAAAACTTTTCGCAGAACGAGCAGCTATCCAGTGGCCCTTGAGAGTATCCGACGGTCTTTGTGCGCTTTTCCAATATTGGATGGTCGCCCCCGTTCCACTTGAGCACTTGCTTGGAGCAGGCCGCTACGCACATGCCGCATCCAGCGCAGTTGTCCAGTGCCCAGACTTCCTTTTCTAATCGTTTTGACATAGATTCCTCCTGAATGTCCTCTGTGTTGAACTAGCACTTAGCGCGATTATTGGTCTCCATGGCTGATAATTAGACCGCTTGCCTATCAGTAGATTTGACTGCCTGGACAAAATCAAAAATCGACTGTGCGAATTTATCCCCATCATCCCCTGATAAGAATTCCAGGTGCAAACGGTTGGGATCGAGGCCGCGTTCGGCCAATTGTTTTTTTAGCACCTCTATGCGCTCTTTGGCGTAAAGGTTTCCGGTGCCGTAGTGGCATTCACCTGGATGGCAGGCGCCCAGGAAAACCCCGTCGGCGCCATTCAAAAAAGCCCATAGGATGAGATTCGGGTCGAAGCGCGCTGAACAATTCATACGGATGATACGCGCCTCGGGTGGGTAATCGATCCGCCGGACGCCAGCCATATCGGCAGCGGCATATGCGCTCCATTCGCACGCCAGCGCCACGACCCGTGTCCCGGGCTTAGTTACCTCATCCTGCTCACCCGGGGTGCGAGATAGTTTCAACGCGGCGCTGATTTGGGCCAGGATGGCGGCGTCATTCCAACCGGGTAAGGTGATCGCCTTGACCGGACAAACTACCACACAATTGCCACAGCCGATGCAGCGCAGAACATTGACTTCAGATAGCGACAACACGCCATCGCGCTTTTCCAGGTTGATCGCCGACATTGGGCATACCTGGACACAGTTTCCGCAGCCGGTACAATAGTCTGCCTCGATTTCTGCGATGGGTGTTTCAACACTGATCGTACCCTGGTTTAGAAAACGCAAGGCGCGAGCGCTGGTTATATAAGCATGGAATAAGGCTTCAGCAGTATCCGCGGGCTCGTGCGCTCCGCCTAGCAGGTAAATGCCATCGTCTACATGACGCCCAGGTCTTAACCGTAGGTGTGGCTCTTGGATAAAGCTAGCTTCATCCTGTGGTAATCTTAGGATGGATGCCAGTGTTCTTGCGTTGTCCGTGGGTTCTAAAGGCAGGGCTATTACGACACGATCGAAGGGGATTTGCACGGCTTCGCCGGTCAACTCGTCATACACATCTATGGTCGTATCACCGATTACAGGTGGATGCCCTTCTTGATAACGGAAGAATGTCACCCCTAAATCTTTGGCTTTTAGGAAGTCATCTGTTCCGCGATCTGCTATACTGCCTAAATTTAATTCTCTGAACAGGATTAAGACGTTTGCCTCGGGATTGAGTTGCTTCGTACGGATGGCCTGGTGTAAGATCGCCATACAATTCAATTGCGAGCAGTGGCCACCATCGGCTTCGTCAGTGTAAATAATCAAGACAATGTCTTGTAGGGCTAAGCCGTTACCTGCCTCGACTGCTAACCCAAGTTCAAGGCTGTATTCGACTTGTGTCTTTACGCGTGAGCGATCGTACCAGCGGTCGCTCACGAGGGGTTTGGGCTGAGCTCCGGTAGCAACTATGATCGCGCCGACCCTAAGCTCAAGCGTTTTGTCCCTTTCAGTCACACTCACCTGGTAATTGCCAGGTTGCCTGATTACCTCAGTGATGTTTGCGTTTAACATTATGTGAATTCGGGGGTGTCCCAAAACTGTTTCGATGTTCCTGTCAATCAAATCCTGGGCTTGGTCTTGTAACATCTGGAGTTCTCCCCCCAGCGTACTGGATCGTTCGACCAGGGTAATATCTATCCCGCTATCTGCCAGTGAGATGGCGGTAGTCAAACCACTCAGACCACTACCGATAATCAAAGCTGAATTAATCACCTGCCCGGTGTATACGCGGGGTGGGGTAATGGCAGCCAGGCGTTCTACGCCCATTTCAATCAGGTTGGCAGCTTTTTGTTGTGCGGCGTCCGGGTAGTCTGGATGGACGTATGCACATTGCTCGCGTATATTCCTCACATCCAGGTAACTTCGATCCAGGTCTGCGGCCTGTATCGTATTCTCAAACAGGTTCTTGACCAGGCGCGGCGTACACCCGGCGACTAATACGCGATCCAGCCCCCGTTCAGTGATCGCCTGCTGTATCCGTATTTGACCGTCTTTGCTACAAGGGTAGGCTTCGCATATTGCGTAAACAACCCCGGGAAGATCGGCGGCTGCACGGCGTAGAGCCTCGGTGTCCAGCATTCCAGAGATTTGATTACCACATTCGCAAACGAAGACTCCAACTTGGGGCGTGGTTTCTACGCTCATAAACGCATCCTCTTATTCGAAAAGTCCTGCAATGTCCTGGACAAAGTACGGTTTCAAATCTGTGTCGTCATGCATCTGGTAAAGTCGATCGTATGTTGAATCCGAGACATGCACACTACGGTACCCCGTGACATCGCTCAGGCTGAGCCTGCCTGTTGGGCAGATCAGCACACAGGTTCCGCACCCGATGCACACTGAAGACGAGATCTCGAAAGGTGTGCTGACCTTCTTGCTCATACCCCGCTGAGTCAGGCTGATGGCGCTAACGCCCACGATCTCGTTGCAGGCTCTTACGCAAAGCCCACACAACACGCAGTTGTCATCTTCAGGGATTCGATAGCGTACTTCCTTTACACCTAATTCCTCAGCCAGCGTTTGTATCTCAGGGGAGTTGTACGCGCCTGCCATTAGCAGTTCTGCCGTAATGCGGCGGCTGCGCTGCACTGACTCGCTGTTCGTTTTGACCACCAGCCCTTGCTCGCATGGGTAAACACATGCGGCCACTAAGCGGGATGGGCGCAATGGCTGGAATATCTCAACTATGCACAACCGGCAGGCACCATAAGGTTCGAGAGCAGGATGATAGCAAAGCGTCGGAATGTGAATGCCATGTTCTCGACAGGCTTCTAACAGCGTGCGATCCTCGTGCATCTCGATGGGTTTATCGTCAATCGTCAAGTGGGTCATCATTACCTCAGTACATCGGGCGCAAACAAGTCGGGTTTTCTCTTATTGCACCAGAATTGCGTCGAATTTACACAAGGTCGCGCAAGTGCCGCAGCGAGTGCAGGCATCAATGTCGATCACATGTACCTCTTTTTTCTCACCGCGGATGGCGTCGGCGGGACAGTTACGCAGGCATACCATACAACCGGTGCAATTTTCAGGGATCACGGAGTAAGTAATCAAGCCCTTACATATTTTCGACGGGCAGGTATCGTCCAGGATGTGGGCTTCATATTCATCACGGAAATACCGGAGGGTTGATAACACCGGGTTAGGCGCAGTTTGCCCCAGGCCACACAATGACGAGCGCTTGATTTCTTCTCCCAATTCCAGCAGATAATCGATGTCTCCTGGTTGCCCCTGGCCGGCGCAGATGCGTTCCAGTGTTGCCAGCATGGCTCTGGTGCCGATGCGACAGGGCACGCACTTGCCACATGATTCTTCCTGGGTAAATGCCATGAAATAACGGGCAAAATCCACCATGCAGGTATCTTCATCGGCCACGACCATGCCCCCGGAACCCATAATAGCTCCTAATCCCATCAAAGATTCGTAGTCAACTTTGACGTCAAGATGCTCAGCCGGGATGCACCCGCCGGAGGGTCCGCCGATTTGGGCGGCTTTTAACGCTTTGCCGTTGGGGATGCCGCCGCCGATGTCAAAGATCA
>DAOVXM010000214.1 GCA_030636125.1 Chloroflexota bacterium
ATAGAGAAATCATCACCGATCACCTGATCCTTGCTTACTTTGCCGATGAATATGGGCTTACTCAGAGGGGCGCAATCATCCCAGGTTACAGCACGCTCGCAGAACCTTCTGCTCAAGAGCTAGCCGAATTAGTAGACACGATCCGTGAATTGAACATACCAGCCATCTTTGTGGGCAATACGATTAACCCTACTATGGCGAAACGGCTTACCGAGGATACTGGCACCCAACTTGTTTTACTCTATACCGGGTCCCTTTCCGAACAAGGCGGTGAAGCAGACAATTATATAGCCTACACAAAATATAATGTTTATGCCATCGTCAACGCTCTGAAGTGAATCCACAAACGGAATGTCAAAATGACCTTACTCGACGAATTTCGTAAAACCAATTACCTAATAAGACACCGCCATCCTCACGAAGCTGGCGCACCCATCTTACGCGCCAGCGGCCTGACCGTACGCTATGAAAGCGGTTTCGCCTTGGAAGATATCTCTTTTGAACTTAAAGTTCGAGAGAGATTAGCCGTGGTCGGTCCCAATGGTGCTGGTAAAAGCACGCTTTTTAAAGTGATAGCAGGGGTGCTAACACCCACATCCGGCCAGGTGCACGTCTACGGTCATGATCCAGAAGGACATATCTGCATTGCTTACGTCCCCCAGCGCAGCCAGGTAGACTGGAACTTTCCAGTTAGTGTAGCTGATGTGGTCATGATGGGGCGTATTGGAAAACTCAAATTATTCCGCCAACCCAGAGCCCAGGATTGGGACATCGTCAACCACTCTCTGGAGGTGGTCGGCATGGAGGATTTCTCTAAACGCCAGATCAGCGAGTTATCAGGTGGACAACAACAGCGCATGTTCATCGCACGCGCTTTTGCCCAAGAAGCTGAACTCATGCTGATGGATGAACCGCTGACGGGGTTAGACATCAACTCACAAGAGGCTATCTTTCATATTCTAGACGAACTAAAAAATCGGGATGTAACGGTGCTGGTCGCGCTGCACGATCTAAAGATGGCTGCGGAGCGCTTCGACCGGGTGATGCTGCTCAACCACCGTCTTCTCGGTTTCGGACCACCAGATGAAGTCTTTACCCCAGATAGTCTGGTGAGCGCCTACGGAGGACATTTGCATATGGTACCTACGGATGATGGCACGCTGGCCCTGGGGGACACCTGCTGCGACGAAGGAGTGCACATCCATGATTGAACTGTTCCTCTCTCCTTTACAATACGCCTTTATGGTGCGAGGCTTGACAGCTGCGATTTTGGTAGGAATCGTGTGCGCCGTCGTCGGGACATATGTGGTGGTGCGCGGCATGGCCTTCTTCGGCGACGCATTGGCACACGCCATTCTGCCAGGCGTGGCGGTCGGCTACCTGGTGGGTGGCGGCGCCCGAGAGCCACTTTTCTGGTGGGCTTTACTAACAGCAGTGCTCAGCGCCATTGGGATCGGGGCTATCAGCCAGAGCACGAAAATCAAGGAGGATACCGCCATCGGGATCATCTTCGCCGGGATGTTTGCGCTGGGCGTTGCCCTGATCTCAACCGTGCGTAGTTACACCGCCGACCTGGCCCATTTCTTATTCGGAGACGTGCTCGGCGTGAGCAGCGGTGACCTATGGCTGACTGCAATACTCGGTGGGCTGATCTTGCTGGCTATCCTGGCGTTTTATAAAGAGTTCCTTGTGCTCTCATTCGACCCGGTATTAGCGACCACCCTGCGACTGCCTGCCAGACTATTGGACTTCTTTTTGATGATCTTGATCGCCCTGGCAATCGTTGTATCATTGCAAACTGTAGGCGTTGCTCTCATGGTGGCCATGTTAGTCACACCAGCGGCTACCGCCTACTTGCTCACCCGCAGGTTGCCGGTAATGATGGCTTTAGCGGCTGTCATCGCCTCAGTCTCTGGAGTTATCGGCCTGTACTTGTCATTCTATCTGAGCATTGCCTCTGGTGCAGCAATTGTTTTAACCTGCACTGCAATTTTCATGGTCATATGGGGCCTACAGGCCCTCCGCCAGCGGATCAGGGTACAAAACCGCTTCCCTGTTCCGCCTTCAAACGGATAAAAAGTTAAGCAAATGCTCACTCCGGGACAGAAAGAAGCAAAAAAAACGGTTGAATCGTTTTACCAGGATCGTATTGAAGATTGGTTAAACTGTTTGCAAGCCAACGGCTACCGCTTGACAGCCCCGCGCAAGGCGATCGTCGAAACCATCGCCACCAGCCAACGCGTGCTTAACCCTTTTGAAGTCTTCGAACTCGCCCGCGCCCATTACCCAAAAATTGGCCTGGTGACCGTTTACCGCACGATCGATAAGCTTGAAGAACTAGACTTGATTCAGCGTGTCCACCAGCCATCAGGATGCCAGGCATTTATCAGCGCATTCTCCGGACATCAGCACCTGATCATCTGCCAGGGTTGCGGCCAGGCGGATTTTTTTAGTGGCGAGACCGACAAAATGGATACTTTGATGACAGAAATTGGTGAAGTAAGCGGGTACAAAATAAACGATCACTGGCTCCAGTTGTTTGGCTTATGCCAGAACTGCCAATCAAACGAGTAGAAGATCGACCCACAAACCAAACCCCTCACCGCTTGCCAACCGCCAATAGACTAACTTAATTCAGTCCCCGACTGGCTTGCTCAATCCGTTCCAGTATCTCGGCTGCTTCCTCGGGATCAGCAATATGCACCTGCCCATCCTGATCCACATGCGTGGGAATGAAATCGTATCCCTTATATTGTGTCCCTTCAAACTTCACCAATAGGATCACCCCCTGCTGGTGATCGCGCGGCCATTGGTCGAAGACAAAATTCCCCAAGCCATAAAACACCTGCACCCCCTCAATCTCCTGCACAGCCTGTACGACGTGGGTATGGTTTCCAACCACCAAATCGGCACCGGCTGCTACAGCTTGCTGCGCCAAATTCCGTTGGATATAGCCAGGCCAGGGCACATCTTCGGGGCCCCAATGCGGCATGAGGATGACTACATCCGAGACCTGGCGCGCGGCATCAATAGCCGCTTCCAGATTTTCATCGTTGAGCACCGCGATACCCGGTGTATCTTCGCCGGCAAAAGCCATCGTCTCAATCTGTCCTAAGGAAACAATCCCAAAACGTACCCCATTAAGCTCCACCACGACAGGCTGCATGGCTTCAGCGTGGTTTGCCCCTGCCCCCACCGGTAGAATCCCCACCCGTTCCAGGTTATCCAGAGTGTCAAAAAAGGCGCGATTCCCACAATTTGTCGGCCCACAGTTTTTGATATGATTGGTAGCGACACTCATCACATCAAATCCGCTCCTTGCCAGGGCATCGGCATTCTCAGCATCACCCACCAAAACATAAGTCGACACACAACCTGTATGAGGCGGGTAGTCGCTCATCGTAGCGTTTAAGGTGCCAACCGCCAAGTCGGCCTGGGTTATGATCTCGCGCACTTCATCGTAAAGATAGTCGTGATCACCGCGGGCGTCAATCGCCGCCTGGACACAACGCGCCGGCACAATTACCCCGGTGAACAATAAAGTGGTTACCGGCGGCTTGGTGGGTGTGGGTGACATGGTGGCCGTTGCAGTCGGGGATGGATTAGTTGTTGGTTCAGGAGTATTGGGCGTTGGGGAGATAGGAAGAGAGCTGCTCGTAGGAGCAGGCTGCGTCCCTCGCGTGGAGAGTGAATTCTCAGGAATGGACTGTGTTGGCTCAGAAATCGGCTGAAGCTGACAACCGCTGACGAGCAATATTGTCAAGAGGGCGAATATGGTGAGACGAAGCATAACGGGTTAATTATTGGATAAGGGAAAAGTGATCAGGCAGTAAGACATATTTCTACAGGATCTTAATCGCCAGTATTCGAAGCACCGTCAATATGCGCTAACGCGTCACGAATTTCACCCAGCACATCCGGATCTTTTTCCATCTGGATTGAATCTCGCAACCCCCGCCACGCTGCTTCACCCCCTATTTTTCCCAGTGCCCAGGCAGCGTGCCCACGCACCATGGGCTCGGGATCATCTGCGAGAGCTTCTACCAGGGCTGGCACCACGCTGCTCTCCCCAATATTACCAAGAGTGACGGCCACGTTACGCAGGTAACCACGGCGTTTACTCCTCTTCAGCGGGCTGCCTTTGAACTTGCGGTTAAATGCCTGGGGAGAAAGCGCTATCTCCTGGAGGAGCTCTGGATGAGGCAGACCAGGTCGCGGACTGAATGCTTGGTCTCCCGCTTCAGTGGCGAAGCGCTGGTTCCAGGGGCAGACCTGCTGGCAAATATCGCAACCGAATACCCACTGCCCAACTTTCGAGCGCAGTTCAACAGGGATCGCTCCTTTCAGTTCAATCGTCAGGTACGAGATACACCGGTTGGCGTCGAGGGTACGGTTTTCCAAAATACAGCCGGTCGGGCAGGCTTCCAGGCAGCGCCTGCAGGTGCCACAATGATCCGGGACGAACGGTGCATCAGCATCCAGTTCGATACCCAATAATATTTCTGCCAGGAGAAAGTATGAGCCTAACCTCGGATGGATCAGGCAGGTGTTCTTGCCGATCCACCCCAGGCCGGCGCGCTGAGCCAGGTCGCGCTCCAGGATTGGACCCGTATCGGTGTACCAACGGTTAGCGACTGGATGACCGACATGGTTTTCAATGAACGACACCAGATCCTGCAAGCGTTGAGGGAGCACATCGTGGTAATCGTTCCCCCAGGCATAAGCAGCTACTCGCCCCGAGAGATCAGTTTCTTTCACCGGTTGTGCCGCCTCTGGGGCAGGGTATCTTACACCCAGCATGAGTATCGAGCGGCATTCGGGCAGAATTTGGCGCTGGTCAGCGCGACGCTGGCGAGAAGGCTCCGTACCCAGATAGCCCATCTCCCCATGGCAGCCATCTCTGAGCCAATCCTCAAATTCCGGCACATGGGGAGGCGGATCTGGTGTGGTTACACCCACAAGTTGAAAACCCAGGCGATGGGCTTCAGCTTTTACCACTTGGGTCAAGGACATAAAAGATTTGCTGAAGCGATCTCACTGGCAGGTCAGCGAAAAGTTCACCTGGTCCGATAGCACATCGTTGGGCTGGGTCACATGGAATTGAGCCACGCCGCCACTAAATGAATCCGTAAATTGAAGCGTATAGATTGCTGTATGGGTGCCAGCTTCCAAGCTGACCGTCGTCGGATCGGGCAGCGTGATTTCAAAGCCAGTATCAGCCTCTAGCTGATAAGTCACCGTTGCGGCTCTGCTGAGCGTGAGCTGGGCCGTAAAGTTGAAGGTGTGCGGGCAAGCCCCGACCACATCGGCTTCGTCGACACTGAGCGAGGCGCTGGTCACTGCCTCTTCAGGCGTAGCTGTCACCGTCACCTGGGGTGTTGTCGTCACTGTCCCTGGGGTGCTGGTTGGGTCTGTAGAAGTAGGCGTAGCAGTATTTGCCCCTCCCACAACATTGATCTCAACATAAAACGATTGGTCCCCGTTTGG
>DAOVXM010000499.1 GCA_030636125.1 Chloroflexota bacterium
AAGGTGACTTGGGATTTCGCCGTCCCGTCGAGGCCGTACCGCCTGAGCAACACTACGGAACACTTTACCATCCCAAGTGGGATCGATTTCCCAATAATCCAGATCCGCTAATAATGATGGCGTGTTTATAGATACTTGCATATCCCTGGATGTTCGATCAGAACCGGTGGAACCGGAACGGACATCAAGGGATCTAGCAGGGACATCCAACATATCGTAATGATTGTTGGGGGTATCCGGTTTCGATGGGATAGGCATGACATCTTGTATTGTAAATGGTCTTGTTTGTTGTTGGACAAGACGTGAGCGAGTAGTATGTACAGCTCGCCAGGTAACATCGCTCGCAATGACATGTCTCCCCAAACGAGCTGCTACAACAGCAGTCGTACCGGATCCACAAAAAAAGTCTGCAACTATATCACCCGGATTGGAAGAAGCAAGAATGATGCGCTCCAATAAGGCCTCGGGTTTTTGAGTCGGATATCCTGTACGCTGCTTATGCAGCCGGGCGACGACGGGAAAATACCACCAATCCTCAGGAACTTTGCCCCTTTCAAGGTCAGGCACTTTGCCGAAGCCAGCTTTCGATGAGGAAGCAAATGTTTTGACAGTACTAGGATCATAAGGCTGGCGAACATCATCTACATTAAAAACGTAATCAGCGCTCTTAGTATAAGCAAGAATAGTATCGTGTTTGCGGTTAAAGGCACTACGAATTGGTGAGGGCCCATGATATACCCAAATGATTTCGTTGAGTAAACGATCCTGACCAAAGATCTCATCAAGCAGTACCCTTGCATAAGAATTAGCATGCCAATCCAAATGCAAGTAAAGCGTACCATCAGGAGCTAATAAGCGCTGCATCAGGAGCAACCGCGGATAAAGCATATCCAAATAAGATTCCAAATCAGGCCAGTGATCGGGATAGCCTTCTGCCACTCGCCAGTCCTTGGGACGGCGTGAATCTTCACCTCGCCCTATCCGGGCAGTATATCGTCGATTAGTATAAAAAGGTGGATCAGCATAAATTAAACGGATGCGACCTTCATATTCTGACAGCAACGCATTCATAACCGCCAAGTTATCCCCCCAGATCAGATGATCTACAGGCGACTGATCTGGATACCCATCACCTCCCGGGTAAACTAAACTATCAATCTCTAAGGTGGCAGAGATTGGTGATGATCTTGACTTGGATTCCCAATTAAGCTGGGGCATAGGGATAATTATATAGAATATGGAACTTGGACCGGGGATAAGCCAGGCTCAAAACCCCTCTCCCAAATTCCTGTGTTTATTTAGCGAACTTTGCCTTCAATAGATCTTCAAGGGTGGGTTTTCCAATTTCTTGAAGTTCATAGCGAACACGCTGTGTAGGTTTGTTTATATTAACGACACGGCTTAGATCAATCGGTGTACCGATAATGACCAAATCGACATCCGCTTGGTTGATAGTTTCTTCCAACTCTTTAATCTGTTGGTCGCCATATCCCATCGCAGGTAAAACCTTGCCTGTTGTAGGATACTTTGCAAAAATCTCCTTAATCGAGCCAACTGCGAATGGCCGCGGATCCACAATTTCATCTGCGCCAAAGCGCCGTGCAGCCACCCAACCTGCACCATAGGCCATCTCACCATGAGTCAAGGTAGGGCCATCTTCAACAACCAACACCCGTTTACCACGAATGGCAAGAGGGTCATCCACAAAAAGCGGTGAAGCAGCCTCAATGACGAGCGCATCAGGGTTAATAGATCTCAGGTTCTCGCGAACTGCGATCACGCCTTCAGCACTGGCAGTATCGACTTTATTAATCACAAATACATCAGCGATACGCGCATTCGTTTCACCGGGATGGTAGGTCATCTCATGACCAGGACGATGCGGGTCAGCAACCACAATTTGGAAATCCGAAACATAGAAAGGTAAGTCATTATTACCACCATCCCATAGGATGATATCCACTTCTTGCTCCGCTTGGCGTAATATCCGTTCATAGTCAACCCCGGCATAGACGACAATGCCATTGTCCAGATGGGGTTCATATTCTTCACGCTCCTCGATAGTGCAGTCATTTTTATCGAGATCGCTGTAATCTGCGAAGCGCTGCACGGCTTGTTTGACAATATCGCCGTATGGCATAGGGTGGCGGATAGCAGCCACTTTATAGCCCATCTCACGCAGGATCAAAGAGACTCGGCGAGTCGTCTGGCTCTTACCGGCACCTGTCCGCACTGCACAGACTGAAACCACTGGCTTTATAGATTTCAATTGGGTGTTTTTCAAACCCATCAAGCGAAAGTCCGCACCAGCAGCTAGCGTGAGAGAAGCCTTATGCATAACATATTCGTGAGGCACATCGCTATATGCAAAAACAACCTGGTCTACTTGTTTTTCACGAATCAAACCAACCAAATCATACTCGGCATATATGGGGATTCCAGCCGGATAGCGATCTCCTGCCAATTCCGCAGGATAGATGCGACCCTCAATGTCCGGGATTTGCGTAGCAGTAAAGGCTACAACCTCATAATCTGGGTTGTCTTTATAAAAGACATTGAAATTGTGGAAATCACGTCCAGCTGCTCCGACAATGATAGTACGAATTGGTGACATATTGTTGAATTTCTCCTCGTCAGTTAAGTTGATTTTCATATGATACTAAGAGGTACCGAAAAACAGGTGTGCGTGGGGGCGTACGCCCCCACGCACACCTGTTTTTCG
>DAOVXM010000138.1 GCA_030636125.1 Chloroflexota bacterium
CCTGAACTGACTCGGTACGGACGGACTACTGAGATACAAGAAACGCGGATAATGGATAAACCAATCCAAAACGTGATAGCCTGGAGAGGAGAAGGCAGGCCTTGGATTATCCTCGGTGCGCACTATGATTCTCGCTTAATTGCAGATCATGATCCTATTAAAACGAATGAGGTACTTCCCGTACCAGGAGCTAATGATGGGGCATCTGGTGGTGCGGTTTTGATGGAATTAGCGCGTGTGATCCCTCGGGAGTTAGACAAGCGTATAATGTTTGTCTTTTTTGACGCTGAAGATAATGGAGGTATTGCGGGGTGGGATTGGATCCTTGGATCACGTGCTTTTGCCGAAAGTTTAGGTTCCGATCCCAAATCATATCCTGATGCTGTAATCATCCTGGATATGATAGGCGATAGTGATTTGAACATTTATAAAGAACAAAATTCGGATGAAACATTATCTGCGGAAATTTGGGAACAGGCAGCTGCTTTAGGCTACCCCGATTATTTCATACCTGAGGTCAAATTTGCAATTCTGGATGATCACATACCATTTCTAGAATTGGGAATTCCAGCTGTTGATATTATTGACTTTGATTATCCATACTACCATACCACAAATGATACACTTGATAAAGTATCCGCAGAGAGTCTTCAAATTGTGGGCGAAACAATTTTTGCCTGGTTAACCAGTTCGCCTTAGCAGCATGAACAAAAACAATATCCTAAGGATTGTGTAACTTTCAAATAAGTAGGTTCTCGTATTAGATGGTTGGCAAATTAGTCATCCTATCGTAAACTATTTATGATGGAAGTAATTGAATCCCTTCAGACAATCCAACAACCATGGATTTCTAAGGTCTCTCAACGTCTAGCCACAGGGGTGGGAATCCGGCAAAGTTTCCAGAAGCAGATTACCAGATTTTACGACCTGATTGAAGAGGCTGTTGTAACTGGTGACCCAAAATGGCTGAATCCCCTGTTGGATGAATGGGTAGAAGCTCGTGTTAAAAACGAGCCAGACAACCGCGTCCAAACTCTAACCCCAATCCTTGATCAGATTTTCCAGATTAGCCTCGAAGTTATTCGCGAGCAGTTGACCGAAAGGGAAGCTTTAGAACTTCTCGATTTACTTTTTCCGATTTACACTCACTCGATTAGTTATTCTTCTCAAAGGGAAGCTGACCTGTATATCGACCAGATCACGACAAGATTGAATGACGCTCACCGAGCTCTAGAGAGGGTAGATAAAACTAAATCAGACTTTATTGCAATTGCTGCTCATGAGTTAAAGACCCCCTTGACATTAATTGAAGGATACTCAGCGATGCTAGAAGAGCAGTTGCGTGCTGTGAAGGGACATCCTCAAGCTCAGATCTTACTTAAAGGCATCGATAATGGTACGCGCCGGCTGCGCGATATTATAAGTGACATGATTGATGTCTCAATGATCGATAATAATATGCTTGCTTTGAGCTACCAACCAGTTCGGATTAGCTATCTATTAGAGTCAATAGTAGCGGAATACCAAGAGACAGTAAATTCAAGGAGACAAGTTCTCGATCTTAAGCAGTTTACGGGGATACAGGAGATGACCTTCGCCGATGAGGAACGCTTATTCCAAGCACTTCAAAATATCATTGCTAATGCGATCAAATACACTCCCGATGGCGGTAGCATTACAATCGATGGGCGTCTCCTACCAGGTTTTGTGGAAATCATCATTTCAGATACGGGAATTGGTATCAACCCTGTAGATCACGATATAATATTTGAAAAATTCGGTCGATTAGGGAAAGTTTCTTTACATTCTACTAGTAAGACAAATTTTAAAGGCGGTGGTCCTGGACTTGGATTGCCTATCACAAAAGGTATTATTGAAGCCCATGGTGGTACAATTTGGGTAGAATCGGATGGCTATGATGAAGTTGAATTTCCTGGAACGACGTTCCACATTATGCTGCCAATTCTAAAACAACCTCCTGATGGAAGTATCACGGAAATGTTCCGGACCTCTGCAGGGTCTAGAGACTTCGGCGATATATACGCTCAACATTTAGAATCATCTGGATAGAAAAGTTAGTAGTAAGCTGCATTAGTTTAATATGGGTATTTTAAAAAATATCTATATTAGGTAGATATGGCTAAAAAAAATCCTGAGCCCACTATTCATCCACGCGAACGTGCGTTTCTGGTTGGTGTTGATTTTCACAGCAATTCAGAATTACTTGGATTACAAGATTCGCTTACTGAGCTAGCCTTATTAGCTGATACTGCGGGATTGGATGTTGTTGGGCAGGCTACTCAGCATCTCAAAAGCCCAAATCCCCGATTTTTTATTGGAAGTGGTAAAGTCGAGGAAGTCCACGCGCTTGTTGAAGAAGTACAAGCCGATTTAATCTTGTTTGATGAAGAATTATCTCCCCGGCACCTGCGCGAGCTAGAAAAAGTTTTTGGCGATAATGTGCGCATTTTGGATAGGACGGCTCTCATATTGGATATATTTGCCCAACACGCTGCCACCCGTGAGGGGGCTTTGCAGGTGGAGCTTGCCCAATATGAATATCGTCTGCCTCGCCTGACTCGCTCTTGGACACATCTCGCTAGGCAGGCGGGTGGCGGTGGTGGTCGCGCGGGTGGTGTTGGTGGGGTTGGTCTTCGTGGTCCAGGTGAGACACAGTTAGAGGTGGATCGGCGAGATATCCGCCGTCGAATCAGCCATCATAAGGTTGAGTTGGAAAAAGTCCGTACACATAGACAACAGCACCGCACCCGGCGGAAACGATCTCGGATTCCCGTTGTCGCTTTGGTAGGGTATACGAATGCTGGGAAATCAACATTATTGAATCACCTTGCAAAAGCGGATGTATATGTTGCTGATCAGTTATTTGCTACGCTGGACCCTACTACGCGGCGGGTTGAATTGCCAGGTGGAAAACTAGCTCTATTTACCGATACCGTTGGATTCATCCAGAAATTGCCAACTGCTTTGGTAGCTGCCTTCAGGGCTACACTAGAGGAAATTGCTGAGGCGGATCTATTACTTCATATGGTTGATACAACTCATATAAATGTACATGCTCACGCGCAAGCTGTCTATGAAACACTCGCTGAGATCGGTGCTGACCACATTCCCACATTAACAGTATTGAACAAAATCGATCTCTTGCCAGACCCCTCGAATGCTCGAGAAACATTAGCAGAATTTCCGAATTCGGTTGCCATCTCAGCTTTAACTGGAGAGGGTGTGTTAGATATGCTCTCTTTGGTAGAACAGAATCTCTATGAAATGTATACTTCGATTGTAGTACGCCTTCCATACAAAGAGGGAGGATTAATCGCTGCATTTCACGATCAAGGCCAAGTAAATCGCGTGGAACAATCCCATGAAGGTGTGTTAATACACGGACACATTCCCGGGCGGCTCCTAGCCCAATACAAGCCCTTTATAGTTTCCTGATTATGATCGAAAGATTTAACAGTACCCTTGATCGTATCTCAGATTATTTAGTCCATCGGAAGGGCTTACTTCCGTTTATTGGGATTATCCTCGTGATAGCAAATTTGGTTATACAATTTATCCCATCGGCGGGTTGGCTTGGACAGAGTAATTTCCTGTTACATTTTGGTGTTATCCTGGCCATCCTGGGTTTTCTAATCGCTTGGGCGTTGTAGAATCCCAAAACAAAAAAGATTAAAAAAATTCCCTGGGTTGCCATCCAGGGAATTTTTTAATACCAGTTAAAGTGCTATTCTAATCTAGGGCCTGCTTCTCGAACCTCTAAAGGAGCGCCATCAGCAAATTTCTTAAAATTATCGATGAATCGAGCCGCGAGAGAGCGATACCTTTTCATATAAACCTCGCGGCTAGGCCAAGAAGATGCTGGATCGAGCACATCTTCTGGTACTTCTGGACATGTTTTGGGTACATGGAAGCCGAATATCGGATCAGTCGTGTGTTCAACATCTAATAGCTTGCCCGACAACGCCGCATCTAGCATTGCCCTTGTATAACGGATGCTAATGCGCTTCCCAATTCCATACGGTCCGCCAACCCAACCAGTGTTTAGCAACCAGCAGTTCACGTTATAGCGCAAGATCTTCCGTTTTAATAGATCAGCGTAATAGCCTGGGTGGTGCACCATAAAAGGTCCACCAAAGCAGGTGCTGAAGGTGATTTCGGGTTCTTCTCCAAGCCCTATCTCTGTTCCACCTACTTTTGCAGTGTAGCCTGATATAAAATGGTAAAGTGCCTGATCCGGGGTTAATTTGGCGATGGGAGGCAAGACGCCAGATGCATCACAAGTCAAAAGGATAATATTCTTGGGATGTCCGCCCATCTTGTCAGGTACTGCGTTTTCAATAAACTCCAATGGATAGGAAGCGCGTGTGTTCTCTGTAAGCTCATCATCATCCAAATCAATCAGCCTTGTCACGGGATCGTAGATTATATTCTCGAGTATCGTGCCGAACATCTGGGTGGAAGCATATATTTCCGGCTCAGCTGTGGGTGAAAGAGCGATTACTTTAGCATAACAACCATTCTCAAAGTTGAACACACCTTCATCGCTCCAACCATGCTCATCGTCGCCGATTAAGTTTCGCTTCGGATCTGCAGATAGCGTTGTTTTCCCAGTTCCTGAAAGTCCGAAAAACAAGGCCACATCCCCATCTTTGCCTGTATTCGCTGAGCAGTGCATGGTCATCACGCCTTCTAAGGGCAATATGTAGTTCATGATCGTAAAGATCGACTTCTTAATTTCACCAGCATAACCTGAGTTGCCTATAATACATATCTTTTGTGCAAAATCGATAGCAATTACTGTGTCGCTTTGCGTGGTGTCTATTTGAGGGAAGGCTTTGAAGGAGGGTACCGCAATTACGGTAAATTCAGGTATGTGACGCCGGTATTCCTCGTTGGTTTTTGGAAGTATGAACATGTTACGCACGAACAAGCTGTGCCAGGCGAGCTCCGAAATGATGCGCACAGGCAAACGATAGTTCGGATCGGCTCCAGTATAACAATCTTGCACAAACACATCACGGCTTTGCAAGAAACCTTGAACGCGATTGAACAAGTCATTGAACTTCTCGGTGCTGTATGGACGATTGTACTCTCCCCACCAAATATGATTTTCTGTACTACTCTCCCGAACAATAACCTTATCATTTGCCGCCCTTGCGGTATGTTTGCCTGTATCCACCGCTAAAGCACCATATTTTGTGATCTTACCTTCTTGACGGAAGACAGCCTCCTCGTACAGAGCTTCAGTGGGGAGGTTCCAATATACCTTCCGCAAATAGGTTAATCCTTGGTTCTCAATCCCATAATCGCATTTCAATCCATCCGCCTGGGATTCGGCTGGAGTTTTGATATTGAGGATATTGTTCATAGCCAATCCCTTATCAGTTTTCGATCGCCAATATATATATCGTTCGGTGAGTTGGGATCAATTGCCCATTTAATCCGCTCAATACCCTCCTTGATATCCTTGATACTCCCTGCGAAACTCAGTCGGATATAACCTTCCATGCCAAACTCATTTCCCGGCACAGTCACCACCAGGGCTTTCTTCAATAGGAAATTGGCTAATTCCTGTGAGTCTTTGGCAATGCCGGACGGACAATAAGCTCGAAAATCAGGCAAGCAGTAGAAAGTCCCACTTGGTTTAGTTACTTTGATTCCGCTGAATGACTTTAATTCTTGCATAATGACATTCCTGTTGTTTTCGAAGGTCAAGCGTAAACTCTCGACCACACTTTGCATGCCTGTCAAGGCGCCTTCGGCAGCTGATTGTAATACAACAGAGGTGCAGGATGTTGTCTGTGCCTGGACATTGGTCATGACTTCAACAAGTCTTCTGTTTGCGATTACCCATCCGACTCGAAATCCTGTCATTCCATATAATTTCGACACACCATTAACCACGATCACCATGGACGATTCGAGGTCTTTATTCGTGAATTCGTAGGCAGGCGTTGCGCGATTTCCATCGAATACGAGTTTGTGGTAGATATCGTCCATGATAAGGTAGATTTTCTTGCGCTCACAAAAATCAATTATTTCTGCTAAGAACTCATCTGGAAAAACCATCCCGGATGGGTTATTGGGACTGTTAATGATGACCGCTTTGGTATAAGAGCTAACAGCCTGTTCAATGTCTTCCATTCTCGGGTTAAAAGTACCATCCTCCGGTGTGATTACTACTGGTATCCCATAGACCATTTTCACCATTTCCGGATAACTGACCCAATGCGGCCCCAGAATGATAACTTCATCTTGAGGATTAACGATACTGAATAGAATGTTGTAAAGTGATTGTTTTGCCCCTGCGGAAACGATTACATTTTCAGGGGCGACCATCTTGTCGTAATTCTCCTCCATGTACCTTATGATAGCTTTTTTCAGGGATGGAGTGCCATCTGGAGGAGTATATTTTACGTTTCCCGAAGTGAGTTTGGCTGCTGAACCCAATATTGCGGTAATGGGTGCCTTGTTCTTTGGCTCGCCAATCCCCATATTGATGACTGGCTCTCCTTTTTCGCGCAGAATCCTGGCCTGTTCGTTAAGCGCAAAGGTTGGAGAGGCAGCGATTGATCTGGCAAGTTGGCTGATAGTCATATTTTTAACTGTCTCCATAAACTTGAGTTATTCTCGCCTTGTGTTTCAGGTGTTTATACCCAACTGCACATGATGCGAGGTTTGCCTTGCGATTATATTGCAATGATTTTCAGTTAATTACCTGCATTTGGATAATTATTGCCCAATGTACTTCTTCGCGGGTAGTGTATACCTAATTGTCAAGGGCGTCAATGTGACGTTTTAGTACATCAAATATCTAAGGGTCTATAGCATTAAAAGTTTACTGGATGCTACAGTTGGATGCCTGGTTTC
>DAOVXM010000291.1 GCA_030636125.1 Chloroflexota bacterium
GCCATCCACGCCATGGAAACGAGTTTTTTCATCCACTAAGAGCACGCGCTCTACTCCTTCGCGGCTCTCAACAGTGAACTGGTTGTCGCCAACATCAATAACCTGGCCAACCCCGCGCCTCCCTCCATGCGGTCGTTGCAAAGGTTGAGCCTCTTGCGCCAGCGCAACACTTCTGAATATTAAGCTAGCAAGTATGGCAAGCACAAATGGAACGAATAGTTTCTTGGACATGTCAATTTACCTTCTCATATTGGTTAGCAGATGCCCGGCGCTCCTGGGTGAATTCCGGATGCACTCGTACCCCGAAAAACACTTGAATATCGTTGAAGCACCGGGCACCTGTTGATTTGACTGTCCATAAGATACAAAAAACTTTTAAACAGCGTAAGAACTGCTTGTAAAATCCCTGTAAAAGCACAAGAATAGCAACCGCAAACCTTGAGAAAGGATTCGGCTAAACTGTTCAATCCTGGATACTATTTATTTGCCAATTGTGGAATTTTGCCGGCGCGAATTAATTTTCTTTTCTGCCGACCTCATGATTCGGTAGGGAAAATCAATTCCTCTCTGCCAGCTAATGTGTCTTGAATGCGGTTGACCACGATATCCAGGTGACGAGCTTTATTCACAAAATCTAAATCATCGGTACGGATGGTAAGCACCGGACAGATATCAAAGGTCTGCATCCAATCATCATAGAAGGATTCCAGCAATAACATATATTCATCCGTGATGCCGCTCTCAATCGCACGCCCCCGCCGATGAATCCGCTCCATCAGGACAGGTACTGGAGCTCTCAAGTAGATCAACAGGTCGGGAGCCGGTAGCCCTGAGACCACCAGGTCAAAGACGCGCCGGTAGGAAAAGTAATCGCGTTCGTTTAAATTCCCCATATGGTGCAAAGCCCGGGCAAAAATATACGCATCCTCATAAATGCTGCGATCGAGGATAACCGATTGAGGCAGTTGGGCATTCTCGAGATATTGGTCCGCCCGATGGCCAAGGAAGAAGATCTGCAGATGAAATGACCAGGAATGCATATCAGCGTAAAAATCTGGCAGGTAAGGGTTATCGGCGACGGACTCGAAGGCAGTACTCCATCCGAGACGAGCGCCGATGCGCTCAGTTAGCGAGGTCTTACCAGCACCGATATTGCCGGCTACCAGGACAAGACGTTTGGTCATATTGATTCTCCTCTAAACGGTCTCCAATGTTCCCCGCCGCTTTGCCTGAATCTCAAACCAGCGGAACAAACGGTATCCAATGAACACGTATATACATCCTATTATAAACTCACCCAGCAACAAGCGGGAAACATCAGTCAACTCACCACCGGCGATAAGCATACGCGCCGCAGCAATGCCCCGGGTGAGGGGCAATACAAATGAAATGGCGCGCATCCAATCCGGTAACGTGGTCAGCGGAATATTGGCTCCCGAGAAGATCAAGAGCGCAAAATAGACCGTGTTGTTGATAAACATGACATTGCGGGTGACCAGACTCAGGGAACCCATCATCAATCCCAATCCTGAGGTACTGAAGGTGGTGATCAAGATGGTCACGGCCAGCACAGGCAGATCAGTATTAGACAGATCCAGCCCCAGCAGGAGCACCCCCCACGTAAACCCGATGACCACGCCCAACATGCCATCAACGATGTGAATAGAGGCCCGTCCAACAAACATGACCAGGCGATTTGCAGGCGTTCCGAATAAATAGGGCAACGTGCCGTTCCAGCGATCACCGCCAATGCTCATAGTAACGCCATAGATTCCGCTAATAGCCGCAATCTGCATGGCATTACCGATCACATAGAAACTGGCGTTCTCCCGACCCGTGGCAAAGGTGCCCAAAAATGTAAAAAACAAGATCTGTGCCAGCGGCATGAAGATCTTTGAGGCCATGTAGGTGGCTGGACGCAGCCAATGGAAGAGCGCGATATAAGATAATACGGCTCCCTGCCCGAACAAACGCAAGTTCACGGCTAGCTTATGCACGTTCTCACTCCACGTCCAAAGTAGCATCCCGACGAGCTTTGACCAGCATTAGCCGGAAAAGCCGGCTGGATATAAAAAAGTAGATCACGCTGAAGAGGATCATCATCCCCCAGTAAAAAGCCACCTCGCCCAGACCAGCGCCGCCAGTGGAGGTGCCATGCAGGGCGCGGGCGGCCCAATAGGGCGGCAGGAGATAACTCAAGGGTGTCGTCCATCCAGGTAAAAGCGCGATCGGAAAAAGAAAACCACACAAGATAAATACTGGAAACTCCATTGCGTTCTGCCAATGTTGTACGCTGGGATTCATCACAAAGATCGGCGCAATGATCAAACCAAAACTGATGAATGAAATCAACGTCAGCAAAAGGGACACAAAAAACAAGAACGGTTGGTCGATGTGCAAGGTGTATCTGAATATCAAAGCAGCCAACAGATAACTGACCATCATCGAAACCAGCGACTGCAGCACATTTGCCAGATTCTTGCCGAAGACGATCACTTCCAGCCGGGTCGGCACGCCGACCAGGGTTTCTAGCGTACCAGACCAACGCTCCATGTTGATGCTGTTGCCTGAAACAAACAACAGGCTGCTCCATAGACCGGTCAAACCACTTCCTACCACAATGAACATAGCGTACTGGTTGCCTTTATCACGCAGCATCCAAAAAGCTAGCAGGGCAATGATCAGCGGTTGGAGCAGAACGGTAAAGATAATAAAAGTATCCATCACTGTCTGGCGCAAGGTCATTTCCGCCACCGCCAGCACCGATCTCCACGAAGCACGTATCGCACGGAGATTCATGCTTCTCCTCCAACCAAGCGCACGTAAGCATCTTCCAGGGTCGGCTCACGCACCTGCACCCGGCCCACGCGCACCCCTTCCAGACAAGCCATCAATGCAGGTACGGCTTCTGCTCCCTGTAATGAGTGAACCTGCAGGACCTGGACCTGATCGCGGTTCTCAACCGCGACCGAATCGGCAAACGGCTGGGAGCGCACCCGTTCAATCACCTCGGACGCCACGCCGTACATCTCCACCTCTATGACTGACAGGTCGCGCACATGGCTTTTAAGCGCCTCGGGGGTATCCAGGGCTACGATACATCCGTGATTGATCACGCCAACCCGCTGGCAGAGCGAGTCGGCCTCGAACATATAATGGGTGGTCAGGAGAATGGTCTTTTTTTTAGCTTGAAGGTCGCGGATCACCTGGCGAAATTCGCGCGCCCCTACCGGATCAAGACCGATGGTGGGCTCATCGAGGAATAAAACCTCCGGGTCGTACAAGAGGGTGCGAGCGACATGCAGGCGCTGCTTCATACCACGCGAGTAGCCCTCCACTTTTTCTTCTCCGCGATCTTTTAGCCCGACCATCTCCAACAAATAGGGGATGCGTTTTTTGGTTATGTCCGGGTCAACGTGATACAGGCTGGCAAAATAACGCAGATTATCTATCCCGGACAGGCGCCAGTACAATCCCCGCTCGCCGCCGAAGATGAAACCGATGCGGTTACGGATGGCGTCAGCGTCTTTGACGACATCACGCCCCAATATACTTGCTGAACCCGCATTGGGGAGAAGCAGTGTAGCCAGCACTTTGATTGTGGTCGTTTTGCCTGCCCCATTTGGACCGACCAACCCGAACAGCTCGCCTGACTTAACTTCGAAAGAAACATCGTCGACGGCGACGACTTCTTTGGTCGTACGCCGGAACACTCCAATAGTAACCTTGTAGATTCGGCGTAAATGTGAGACTTCAATCGCGTACATTTTCTATTAACCGACAACAAACACTGATCATTCGTTCTATTATAGCTTTAATTTTACTTGAAAATTGTAAAAAATGGTTCAAACTACTCTGGTTGCGGCTCATCTGATGAACCAAGACGGGGTAACCGCCAGGCAGCCAGCAGTCCCGCAGCCAGGAAAAGCACAGCCGTGGCTACAAAAGTAGCCCGCAAGCCAAACCAGTACCCCACTGCGGCACCCAGCAGCGGTGCGACGGCGCGAGAGCCAGCGTTAATCGAGTTGTCCAACCCGTACACCGCGCCTTCCTCTCCAGCCCGGGTATAGCGCGCCAGCAAGGCGCTGATAGCCGGGACAATGCCACCCAGGGCAACGCCAACCAGCGCCTGTAAGACCAGCAACTGCCAACCAGCCGTGACCAGGCTCTGCGGCAAATAAAGCGCGGCGGCAGCCAGGGCGCTGACAATAAGGATGCGGCGATGCCCGATGCGGTCGCCCAGGCGTCCCAAATAAACCGCAGTGAGGGTGGTAGTGGCTGAGGCCGCGCCGATAACCAGGCCGATAAAAGTGTTCAAACGCGTTGTATCGAAAAGCAGCGTTTGGATAAACAACGGCGCGATCGGGATGATCATCATGCGCCCCAACTGGGTGATGAAACGCATGCTGTAAGTCATGATGATACCCGGCGCGGATAACACATGCCGCCATTCAGCCACAAAGCTATGCCATCCGCTGCTGAGCTTGTCGACCGGCTCGAAGTGCTCTTCTACACCCAACAGCACTGTTACACCGGCGATGAGCAACAGGGCAGAGGTGACGTAGAAAGTATAGTTATAGCCAAAGGCATCTGCGATAGAACCGCCAATCAAAGGACCCAGGGCAATTCCGGC